>JAADYV010000382.1 GCA_010092855.1 Chloroflexota bacterium
TGGCGCTGGGTTTCGGCGTGCAGCGCCTGCCACAGCTCCTGGTTCTTGACCGGCTCATCCTTGCTGGTCAACCAGCCGTCGCGCACCCAGCCGCGCAGCCAACGGGTGATCCCGTTCTTGAGGTATTCCGAGTCGGTGTGCAGCGTGACGGCGCTGGGTTCCTTGAGCGCGCGCAGGGCTTCGATGGCGGCGGTGAGTTCCATCTGGTTATTCGTCGTGTCCGGGGCGCTGCCGCTGTGTTCCTTCGTGTAGCCATTAGGGACAATCAGAACCACGCCCCAACCCCCCGGTCCCGGATTAGGCTTCGCGCCGCCGTCAGTATAGATCGTCACCTGCGGTTTATCATCTGCCATGTGTTCACCCTCGCAACCACGCCCATTTCTGCGCGTAAGAATCGATATCAGGCGCTATTGTAGAGGAGGACGCGCATGGAAAGCAAAACGTTGGGCTGGCTGGCCGCTGTTGAGCTGATGCTGGTCGCGCTGTGGGTGATCATGCTCGTGCCGTATTCCGCCAACGCGGGCGAAATCGCAACCCTGGACGACGCGGTTGCTCTCGTGGACGATCCCGGCGCGCTGTACTACCCGACCTATATCAACGCCGTGCTGTTCACGGTCGGTGCGACGGTGTTCATGGTCGGGTTGTACACCACCCTGCAAGGGGACGCCCCGGTCTGGACGTTGGTCGGCGTGATGTTCGTGCCGGTGTACGCGCTGTGCAACCTGTTCGCCTACGCTTCGCAGATCACGGTCGTGCCCGCACTGGTGGACGTGTACGAAAGCGATCCGGACGCGGAGCTGCTGCTGGGCCAGATGGTGCAGATGTGGCCGGATTCGGTGGTGGCGTTCATCAACGGGCTGGGCTACGCGGTGCTGGGCATCCCGTCAATCATCTTCGGCGCGGTGCTGTACCAGAAACACCCGGTTTTTCGTGCTGCCGGTGCGCTGCTGGCCGCCAGCGGTGTGGCGAGTATTGTGGGCATAGCTGGCATGGTGGTCGGCAGTGACGCGCTGATGATGGGCACCCTGATCGGCGGACTGGTGTTTCTGATCGCCTTGATCGCGCTCACCTGGAGTCTGTTCCGGCCAGCATCCGCGCCGGTTCCTGCCGGTTGAGCATCTGCGGGCGCGACCGGTCCGAGACCCAGGGCGCATAAGGAGCCAGCGTGATCGCGGCCAGGGCCAGCAGCGGCACGTCGTAGTTCACGCGCCACCCGGCATAGTTGCGCCAGCACTCGTCCCGGTCTGTTTTGAGTGGGACGCCTTCCGACTCCAGCCGGTCACAGGCTTCGTCAAACTCAAAGCGGCTGATGCTGATCGGATCGTCCGGCGCTGGATCGGGATCGTAGTGCACCATGAAGTGGTCGGCAATCGAGCGCAGCGCAATGTACCCGGCACGTATACACAGCGACGCCTGGACCGGCGGCGGAACTTGCAGCGTCGAGGCGTAGAACGCCGCCGCATCCAGCACGACGCCCGCTGCTGTCACCCATGACTGCTCTGGTTTGGGTGAGCGGAAGAAGATCAGCGGGGTCAGCGACGTATGGCTCTCTTCGACATCCGCGAACCATCCTTCCCACTTTTCCCACAACTCGTCCAGGTGCTCGATGCCCTGGATGCGGTGGGCGCGGCTGATCAGTTCGACTGCTGAGGGCGGAGACCCGGCGCGGACCACGAGCATCGTCACGGCGGCCTCACGGTGCGAAAAGGCGCTGTACATGGTCGGTAGGTACGAGATCAACAGCGCAATCAAAATCAGGCCGATGATGGCTTCCGAGAAAACCAGCACCATGATGCCGGTGCCTTCGGTTCGCGCGAAACCCAACGTGGTCAACGCCGACCCGCTGAGCGTGAAACTGTCGTAGAGCGATCCCGTGTCCAGGCCCCAGAAGATGGCGGTGTAGCCCAGCGTGATCAGGCTCAGCCACATCACCGTCAGTGACAGCAGGCTCACCGGGGCATATAGCGCCATGATCCGGTCGCGTTCCAGGTAGGTACGGGCGCGGCGGGCGCGTAGCATAAACAGCTTGCGGTAGCCCAAAAACAGCAGCGCGGAGACAAAGTCGCGGGCGCTGCGGGCCAGCACCAGCGTGCGGATCGCCGAGGTGATGGTGCGCGCGACGATCCCCACGCCCAGCAGCAGCACGGCGATATGGACGACAGTATCGAGAACAGCCATGCAGCTTTTCCCCCGGTGTGCAGATGCAGAACCCATCTCAGAGCATAGGTCCTGCCGCCCGATTTGCCAACCGACCTCCAGAAAAGCGCTGGCAGGCTGTTGGGCACAAATGTCAAAACGGCCTAATCTGCTACAATAGGTTCATCCGAGATAAGAGGAACAGCACAATGGCAGATCAGCAGCAACCCTTGCTCAATCGAATTGTCGTTTCGCGCGACATCTGTCATGGCAAACCGCGCATTGATGGCACGCGCGTGATGGTCCACCAGGTATTAGGCTTGCTTGCGGCTGGTAAGTCGATTGACGAGATCACGTCTAGCGAGTATTTTCCCGACATCACGCCCGATGACGTGCTGGCTTGCCTGGCCTACGCCAGCCGGATTGTCGAAAACGACACGGTAATTCCTACCGCATGAGCATCCTGCTAAGTACAGTTTGGCGTAAGTTCACCAGTGTTTTTGTAGGGGTAGAGCTTGCTCTACCCATGCCCCTACGGGAAAACCACAGGCATATTTCCACTTTCCTGTACTAGGTAGTGTTGACGTTTTCGCCTGTGAATGGCGGAATTCTGAGTACAAATGTCAACACGGCCTAGACCACTGCGTACCCCGTAGTGTTTCGGATTGTCCCTAAGTTGGAGCTAATCCTCCGGCAGCGTCAGGCCCAGCGCGGCGACGGTATCCTCGTCGATGATGATGCGCGTGCTGCCCTGGCGGGTGATGATCCCGAAGCTGTCGTCGTACTCCCACATAGTCCACCCGAAGCCATAGCCTTCCAACAGTGTGCGCACGTCAGTGTACCACTGGGCGCGGTCGGCGCGCGGCGCGAGCGGCTTGTACACCCCGAATTCGTTGCACGTCACGCGCACGCCGTGTTCCGCCTGCCACGCCGCCGCCTGGCCGATCAGACTATCCAGCCGGTCGATATCCCAGCGTTCTTCGCCATACGCGCGCAGGTTGGCGAGCACGTCTTCGTTGCGCGTGAACGAGAGCGCCGTTTCCATCGCGTCCGGGCTGGAGGGGTAGGGCACCACGCGCATCTGGCGCACCAGCGGATCGGTCCAGTTTGCGCCCTGGTGTGTGAAGTAAAACGGCTCGTAGAAGTGGAAGTTGTAGACCAGGTTGGGATCGTCCAGCGGCTCCAGTTCCACAAACACTGTGACGTGTGACCAACGCGCGTTGGTAACGATCAGTGTATGATCCGGGGCGTTCTCGCGGATGGCGGCCACCAGCAGCTCCTGGATCGGTGCCCACTGCGAAGTGTCGCCTTCGAAGACCGGCTCGTTCAGCACTTCCAGGAA
>JAADYV010000055.1 GCA_010092855.1 Chloroflexota bacterium
CGCTGTCGGTGCCGTTTGCATCGCCGTTGCCCTGCTCGACGGTTTCAATACGCTCACCGCTGATGGTCAGCAGGTCGCCTTCCACCTCGACATGCACGTCGTCCGCCGACAGGCCCGGCAGGTCCACACGCACGGTGACGGTGTCTTCGTTTTCCACCACGTCCATCGCGGGCCGCACCATCGGGCGCAGCGTGTCGGCGCTGGGCGACATTCCTCGCCACATTTCGTCAAACAGCTTCTCAACGGAACGGGCGCTGCTGCGCGGTGCAACACGGCGGGGGGTCCAACGGATCATGCTCGTCATGGTTTCTCACTCCTGTGGTCTGTGCTGTTCTACACATTGTTATCAACTCAACTTGGTAGTGTTGACATTTTCGCCTATCAGCATTTTGCTGAGGACAAGTGTCAACACGGCGTGGTTACGTGTATTATGATGCCACACGCGCGTAAGAAGATTCTTGGCGGAGCATAAGAAGCATCTCGGTTTTGCGTAAATGTTGCGTAAAACAATGCGCGATAGGGACTGGGCGTGAAAATGGCGATTCCCCATCTTTTTTCCTCTGATCACATCCTGGCGTACAATGAAGAACATGGACCTCGCGTCAACAGAAGCTGAGAGGACGGGATGGCAACAACGACGTTGCCCGAAGCAACACGCGCGCTCTATCCATTCAAATCACACCACCTGACGCTCAGTGATGGTAAACGGATGCATTATGTAGACGAAGGCCCCCCGGACGGCGATGTGCTGGTCTTTGTGCACGGCTACCCCACCTGGAGCTTCATCTACCGCGCCCCGCTCATCTACTATGCGGCCCAGGGCTATCGCTGCGTGGCGATGGACCACATCGGCTGGGGTCTGAGCGACAAACCAACCAGCCGCCGCTACCATACGCTGCGCCGTCACATCTACAACTTCATCGAGTGCCTGGACGCGCTCGACGTCGATAAGGTGACGCTGGTGATGGAAGACTGGGGCGCGATTCTGGCGTTAGGGTATGCGCTGCGGCGGTTGGCGCGCGTGCGGCGGCTGGTGATCATGAATGCGTGGGTGTTCCAGGAAAGCTACCCCATCCCGCTCTCGCCGTTCATCCGGCTGGCCACCCGCCCCGGCATCGGAGAGCTGCTGTTCCGCGCGTTGAACCTGGCGCTGAATGTGGGCCTGCAACACTGGTCGGTGCGACGGCTGGCTCCCGCCGCAGTGGTCGGATACAAAATCCCGTTCCGGGATGCGCGGCGGCGCACAGCGCTTTACCAGTTTCCGCGCATGATCAGCACCACGCCCACCCACCCCTCGGCCTCGCTCATCCGCGAGATCGAGGGCGGATTAAGACAATTGGACCGCAAACCCACGCTGATCGTATGGGGCCAGGACGACGGCATCTTTCCGCCGCCGCTGGCCAACCACTGGGCCAAGATGATGCCGCACGCCCAGGGACCGGTTCGCATCGAGCGCGCCCGGCACTTTTTGATGGAGGACGCCCCAGAAGCCGTACTGCTGGCTATGGATGACTTTTTTGCCATGACCAGCCACAACAGCCAGTAGTTCGCAGCGGGTTACAGGCGGGCCGATTTTCGCCAAAATTTCATAGAAATCAGGTTTGAAATTGGCTAAGACGTGTTATGATGGAGCCAGGGCCACCTAACTCCTGAAGAGACAACTGATGCCTATCTGGGCGTTTCATTGGAAGCTGGTATTGTCAAGACATCAACCTGGTCTACATGATGAAATAACACCTGTGGAGATTTGAACGTATGTCGGAAAATGGCGGTTACCGGCTCGTCAAACTGGGCGAATTTGGCGAGCGTGCCCGCCCGCTGCGGGCCGATTTTCGTGAAGCCGCGCTGGTCATCGGCCTGGGCCAGGTGGGGTTGCAGGCGCTCAACCGCATCCACACCATGTTAGAAAGTGTGCTGACGCGCCGCGATATGCAGGCTAACGTGCGGCTGCTGGCGATGTCGCGCCACCGATCCATCCGCCAGGAAGCCACCCTGCCTCGTGAGGAACGCCTCACGCTGCACATGGACCCATTGAACTGGAGTGACGTGCCGGGGCGCTATGCCTCGCTGGGTGTGGCGCAGTGGTGGCCGCACTCGCCGCGCACGCGCGAAGTCCAGGAAGACCTCAGCCGGGTGCGCGCTCACAATCGCCTGATCCTGTTTGACAACGCCGCGCTGGTCAGCGAAGCATTGTATAAGCTCATGCAGTGGCTGCTAGAAGCGGGCACCGGGCGCGAGATCAACTTGCAGCGGTCGGTCTACGTCGTGGGATCGCTGGCCGAAGCCGAGGGTAGCGCCATGGTCTTTGACGTGGTCTCCCGGCTGCGCGCGCTGGCCACCGACGAACCGGTGACGATCAACGGCGTGTTTTCGCTGCGCGCCTATCCGGACGCGGCAGACCCGGACGCCGTGCTAGCGATGGCCAATGTCTACGCCACGCTGCGCGAGATCGACGCCTTCACGCTGCATCCCGAAGCTTTCCGCTCAACGCTGCCCGTGATCGGCCACAGCCTGCCCCAGCACGCCCGGGCCCGGCGGGCATTGGATACGATCTTCCTGGCGGAAGAGGTGAACACAACAGCAGACGAACCACCCGAACACACGCTGGCCGAACTGGTGGTCACCTGGATTGCGGCCAGCCTCTCCCCCGACCTGCAGGAACCTGTGCTACCTCCACCCATTCCGTTGGAAGACGGCAACGACCGCTTCAGCGGCTACAGCACCATTGGCGTCAGCAAGCTGGCGCTGCCCACCCGCGCCGCGATGGAACTGGCCGCCGTCGGGCTGGCCAAGGCCACACTCAAAGCCATCAAGGCCACCTTTGCCACCACACCGACCGGCAACTGGGCCCAGCCGCTGGTCAACCAGGCGCGCAAGGCGGTCTTCGATACCTCGCTGCTCAAGTCGTCCGAAGTGGTAGACCGGATGCGCGAATGGGCCTACGAGATGAGCGCGGCGGGCCTGATCCGCAAACTGGAAAAACGCGCCACGCGGGGCGAATCCGCGCGCATGGTCGAACTGGTGCAAGCCGAATGGCGGCGGCTGGAACGCGAGAGCATCAGCGAAGAAACGCTCGAGTCCAGCGATGTGGAAACAGTCGCCGATTCGCTGCGCACGCGGATCAGCACCGTCCTCATCGCTAATTTGCAGCAGGTGCAGCAGCTGCTGCTCGAAAGCCCGGCGGAACTGGCCTATGCACGCGGTCTGGGCTTGATCTGGACCGCCAGCGCATTAGAAGACCTGGGTCGCCAGCTCAAGACCGTGATGCCAGAAATCCAGCACCAACTGGCCGAGGCCCAGGCGGCGCACCAATTGGCGCGGCAGGAGCTGTTCGAAGCGGCCCAGAATTACGACGCAAAAACCAGCGGGCGCTTCAGCGGCGGGCGCAAAGGGGTGTCGGCGGAACTCGATGCCTGTGGCGAAGCCGTCATCAATGCTACGGCCCAGTTCATTATCGCCCAGACGCGGCGCGATACGTGGCAGAACCTGATGCTGCTGGTCGACGATCTGCGCGAGCAGGTGCGCGACGTGACGCCGCAGGTAACGACCGCGCTGGACAAACTGCAAGAGTTCGACACGGCCTGCCGCCGGGCAATGGAAGTCGCGGTGGGGCAGCCGCCGCAGTTTCCGGCAGCAGTGGCGCTAACCGAAAACTGGTATACCAACGGCACGCGCGAACTGGCCGGGGTCGGCCAGATGCAGCCGCGCGAAATGCTCACCACGGTCTACAAAGCCTGGGTCCCACCGCCCGAATTGCCCCCCGAACGCCGCCTGAGCCAGTTCCTGTACAACATCCGCGAAGCTGCGCGTCGGATGCTGGCCGGGGCCTTCCAGTTCGCCGACCTGTACCAGTTCCTCGACCAGCACGAAGACCACCCGGCTTTCCAGCAAGCAGTGGCCGGGCTGCCCAACGCCGCGACCCCCGCCCTGATCCCGCTGACCAACGACAAGTACACGCCGCCGGTGCCCTACGAAGTCGTGCGCGAGATGCCGCGCGCCTTCAGTGCCCTGGCCCCGGTCCAGCAGGGCGTGGTGCGTAGTTTTGTCCGCTCGCCCGACCCCGACGAGATCGCGGTGGTGCGCGTATTGCATGGCATAATGGCCGAAGCATTGCCGCCGCTGCGCGAAGCCTACCGCCGCGCTTATGACCGTGCCGTGGCCGAAGGCACCCCGCTGCACATCGACCGCCGCTGGGATTCGACGATGGCCGACCTGGTGCACACCAGCGCACGCCGCGAGATTTCCGTCATCTGGGAAAACCTGTACGAGACCCTGCCACGCGGCCCCTATGCGCTCCAGCAGCCCCTGGAAGCGCTGGTGCGCGCGCTGGGTGTAGCGCTGGACGTGCAAGAAACAGCCACGATCTCCAACCTGCCGCCCGACCTGCGGTTGGTGGTCTACCGGCTGCGCCCCTTCCGGCTCAAGCTGCCCCCGCCCAACTGCGCAGTGCTGTTCATGCATTCCACCCGCGCCGTTGAGGAAGTCGCGGAGGACATCTTCCGCGCCGTCACACCGCTGCCGCTGGAAGAGCAGTTCGCGTTTGTGGTCAACGTCAATGGGCGCACCGACATCGACCAGATCGTCGAGCCGCTGCGGCGTGTCGACTTCACGGTGCTGGTGTTGGACGAGTCCGACATCAAGCACCTGATCAGCGCCCGGCTGCCCACCAATGCGCTGCGCGACATGATCCTGGAGCAGGTCAGCCTCACAACGGTGTCGCCGTTCTTCACACGCGGGCCGGTGCCGGAGCACATGTTCTTTGGCCGCGAGCGCGAGATCAACGAGGTCCGCAGCAAGCTTCGCACCCACAGCGTGGCCCTTATCGGCGGGCGGCGCATCGGCAAGACCTCGACTCTGCAGCGCATCCAGCGCATGTTGGAGCCGCGCGAATCGGAATATGTGCCCTACTACCTGGACTGTCATGGCGCGACGCAGTACCGCTCATTTTTCTGGCTGATCAACCGGCGCTGGCAGGTGGACGTGCCCCAGGACGCCGACCCGGTGCAGTTCGAGGATGTGGTCACCGTGTTGCAGCAGCGGCATCCCAACAAGGGCATTGTGATCCTGTTCGACGAAGTGGACAGCCTGCTGACATTCGACCGGCGCAAGGAAAACCAGGAAACACTGTTCCGCACCTTCCGTTCGCTTTCCAACGAAAAACGCTGCCAGTACGTCTTCAGCGGGGAAAAGTGGCTGATGCGCGCCATCACCAACCCCTATTCGGCGCTGTTTAACTTCAGCCAGGCAGTGCGGCTGGAACCGCTGCCGCCCAAAGTGGTGCACCACCTGGTCGCCGACCCGTTCGAGATGCTCAACATCTGGGTCGAAGAGTCGGAGCAAGTCATCGACCGCATCTACCAGATCAGCGCCGGGCATCCCAACATTGTGCAGATGATCTGCCAGGCGATGGTCGAAGAACTGGACGATGACCCGCAGAACGCCAACTTACTAAACTTCGAGCACCTGGACAAAGCTACTTCGCGTCGCAACTTGCAAGAAGAGATCGTGGGCACGATCTGGGGCCAGATGAACCCGCTGGCGCGCCTGATCACGTTGTCGTGGCCGGAGGGCACGCGCTGGCTGTCCATTACCCAGATCGAGGAACTGCTCAAGAAGATCGGCATCGAGCGCGTGCCGCCGGAACGGTTGGAACGCACCGCCAAAGACCTGGAGTTGTATTGTTTCGTCCGCCCGCGCGACAATGACCGGCTGGAGTTGATCCCGATGGCGTTTCCGGCTATTCTGGACTTCATGACCGACAAGAAGCGCCAGATCGAGATCGTGCGCCGGCAGTATGAATCCGACCCGGAAGGCAATCTACCGGGGTAAAGCTGCCGCGTTTGGGGTATACTGGCTGCCGGTATGCCAGGCGCAGCCGGACAAAAAAACAAGATACGGCTTACTAAACTAGAGTTTTTCAGGTGCAGCATAACAATACTCGTTCTTTGCAGTCACAGCAGTATGTCAGTTTGGCACCGGACAGTGTATGGCCGTTAACAATCATCCGACCGTCAACGAAACGACGTTCCACACCCAGGGACCGCTGCCGCCAACGGTCGAGCACCTGTACGTTAAGCGCCTGAGTGATGCCGCGCTGGAACGTCTGATCAACCAGCGCGATTATGTGGCCTTGATCGGCCCACGCCTGAGCGGCAAGTCGAGTATGTTGCTGCGCCAGTGGGCACGGCTGCAAGAGTCGATGCTGCACGTGCCGGTCTATATCTCGCTGGGCCAGTTCAAGGACCTGCCCGAAGACGAATGGTACGGCCATCTCCACCGCCAGATCGTGCGGCAGACGAATGGCCTGGTGCCAGAGCCGCCCCAGCCCGCCGAACATGCCCTGGCGCTGCAAGAGGAAATCATCGACGCGCTGGAAAGCGAATTGCGCGGCAAGGTGCTGGTGATCATGCTCGACCAGGTCGAGAGCACCCCCCCCGAACTGGGCACCGGCTTCTTCGCCACCCTGCGCGAGATGTTCACCAACCGCTGGATGCGCCCAGCGCTGCAAAACCTGATTGTCGTGCTGGCCGGGCGGTTTGTGCCGGACGAACTGATCAAGGACCCCACCATCTCCCCTTTCCGCGTGACCGAGATCGTCTACCTGGAAGATGCCACCCTGGAAAACATCACCTCGCTGGTGTCGTGGCTGGCGACCGAAGACCGCTTTCTGTCGCTGGAAGTCCCGGCGCGCGTGTTCGAATGGACGGAAGGCGATGTCTACCTGACGCACAAACTGTGCGCGGGGCTGGCGCGCGACATTCCCCAGGGCCCGGTACTGATCAGCGACGTAGACCGGGCGGCGCGGCGCTATTTGTATGAAGACGACATCTTCCGCAAGATGTGGCACCAGATCAAGGCCGACCCGGATATCTCCAGCCTGATCACCAAGCTGCTGGAACACCGCGAGCCGGTGCGGTTTACGCTGCTCCAGCGCCATATTATGGTCGCCTGGCTGGAAGGCGCGATCCGGTCTGATGCGGCGGGTTATTGTGTGCTGCACAGTCTGGTGCACGAGAGCGTGTTCTATTCCATGCAGCGCACCCAAACCCAGAACGGCGATTCCCGGCCCCGCCGCGCCCACGCCATGAACCTGCACGAAGACGAGAGCGTGCTGCGCGACCGCTACCGGCTGGACCACGTGCTGCACCCCGGCCTTACTTCCTACGTCTACCGCGCCACCGACCTGCAAACCGGGGACAAAGTGGCTATCAAGCAGCTCATGGTCTCGCGCCAGCTTAACGAAATGGCGTGGCACCGTTTTCAGCGCGAAAGCGACGCACTCAAACGGTTGAGCCATCCCAACATCGTGCGGCTGCTGGACGCCTTCCGCGACGGGGATTTTGAGTACATCGTGATGGAGTACGTCTATGGCGGTTCCCTGTTCGAGCGGCTGAACCGTGAAGGCCGTTTACCACTGCAGCAGGCCATCGCGATCGCGCAGCGGCTGGCCAGCGCACTGGACCATGCCCACCACCGCGACATCATCCACCGCGACGTGAAGCCGTCCAACACCATGCTCACGCCCGATCTTGCGCCCCGGCTGGCCGACTTCGGCGTGGCGCGGCTGAACTACCACACGCGCGTCACGCTGCCACACACCGTGATCGGCACCACGCCCTATCTCAGTCCGGAGGGCTGCCTGGGCGAAACCATCGACGCACGCGGCGATATCTGGTCATTAGGTGTGATGTTGTTCGAGATGCTGGCCGGGACGCTGCCCTTCGTGGGGCGCACGGACGAATTGATCGCGCGCGCCATCCTGGAAGAACCGCCGCCCGATATACGCGCACGGCGGCCCGATGCCCCGGACGAGGTGGTGCTGGTGATCGAACACATGCTGGCCAAGTCGGTATCACACCGCATCTCGTCGGCGCGGGAGGTCTATGACCGGCTCCAGCACGCCCTCTCGAAACTGTAGGGGCGGGGGTTGGAGAAGAGATAAACAGTGGGGGTTGGGGCACAGCCATAGAGCTGCGGCCCTATTTTTTTGAATGCATCGTTTTTGAGCGCATCGCTTACAGGATTGCCAGCACACAATCACCCAAGATGAGGAGGTAGCAAACCCACATGGCACAGGTCGAACTCGACAACACCTGGATCACCCACATCCCGCCGCACGACGTCCGGCCCAAACTTGAGGCGTTTTTGCGCAGATACCACATCCGGATCAAACACCAGGACGAAAACCAGATCACGGGCACGCACGGCCTGCCGCTGGCCGCGAATGTGTTGGGATCGCGGCTGGTGAAGCCGGGGATGTGGCCCAAGCAGATCACAATCCGGCTGGAACAAACCCCGGCAGGTATGCAACTGCACGTCAAGCTGGAAGACTTGTCCACCTCACACATGTTGGCCCGGCGGCGCGAACGCTATTACAGCTATTTCGTGTGGCTGATGAACGCGCTCAAGGCCGAGCTGCCCCCGGCCAAGTATTACCGGTAGGCCGCTGCCTGTCCGGTAAGAAACACGCGATGCAGGGTGGGGAGAATGCGCAGCATAAGGCGCGCAGCGGACGCGCCTTTATGCTGTGTGCTATGCATTACCCATATCTTTCTACTGACTCAGTTTTCTGTCAGAAAGACACTGCGCCCCACACGCCGCAGGCTCAAGCCGCTTCGCTACTGAAAGCCGTGCGGCTACATGGCAAGCAGTCTGCTCAAGCGACTCGTGCCTGAACGAGTGCGTTGCCTGTGCGTAATATTATCATTCAGCGCGAAATAAGAGTCGCTTTAGTAGACTTTCGTCCTATGTAGCCTGTCGGCTTTGAGCCACAGGCGGCGATGCGACATGTCAACCCCACCCGGAAACTGTGCGCCACCCGATTTGTGGGTAATGCTATAGATGCTGTGTGGCAGGGGGGGATTGCGCATCACTATAATTGTGCATCGTCGTGATTGTGCATTATGACGACCAGATGCGCTGCACTCACATGATCCCTTGCAGCAGCCACAACATGGCCATGCCGACCCCGATGGCCAGCAGCGCGCTTTTGCTGCGCCAGGCGACCACCCCTGCCACCAGCGCAGCCAGCAAACGCACGTTGCCGGGCGAAATATCCAGCGATCCCTCTGGCAAAAGGACCGCCGGGAATATAATCGCGGTCAGCGCCGCCGGGGGCACAAAGCGCAGCGCTTGACTCAGGCGCGGGGGCAGGGTCGCGTCCCCCAGCAGCACGATCACCGATAAGCGCACACTGTACGTGACCGCCACCATCCCCAAGATGATCAACCAGTAGCTCATTGGATTGTCTCCTGGCAGGATTGCGCCTCGACCGCCTCGACTGCCTCAGCTTCCGGGGCGGCAGTGTCGGCGTGGCGCTCGCTGATCACGCCTGCGCCGATTCCGGCCAACACCGCCAGCACCAGGCCCAGGTTATACGGCAGCGAATAGGCGAGCACGGCGACAGTCCCGGCCACGAGCGCCGCAATCACGGCAGGCCGGTCGCGCAGCACGGGAATCAGCAGGGCAATAAACGTCAGCGGCAGCGCAAAATCCAGCGACCAGCTATCCGGCACCGCCGTGCCGACCACAATGCCCGCCAGCGTGCTGATCTGCCACGACACCCACAGCGCCAAACTCGCCCCCAGCACGTACCAGTGCCGGTGCGTCTCCCGGACCGCTGCCGGTTCGGTACCCTCGTACTGGATAATCGACGCGGCATAGGCTTCGTCGGTGAGCAGGAACGACAGCAGGTACTTCCACCCGCGCGACAGGTGTTGCAGGTAAGGGGCCAGCGAGGCGCTGTAGAGCATGTGGCGCAGGTTCACAATGAAGGTGGTTAGCACAATGATCACGCCCGGCGTGCCAACCATGAACAACTCGACCGCGATGAACTGCGCCGATCCCGCGAACACGATCAGCGACATAGCCACCGTGATTTCGAAGGGCAGGCCCGCCTCCGCCGCCAGCACACCGTAGACCAGTCCGAAGGGGGATGTGCCCAGCAGAATCGGCAGTTGGGCCAGCACCCCACCCCGGAACTCAGATAATCGGGATTGCATCAGGTTACTTTCCTGGTGATAAACCGACACCCGCCCCACTCTAACCCAAAAATCCGCTACCTGATATTGGAATCCTGCACAAAACGTCCCTGGCGAGAACGCACTGGCGCTCGTTGTAGAACACGCATTGTTCAAGCGTACAACAGGGGTGGCGATGGTGTTAGCGCCAGAAGACTCCATCCAGCAGGCCGCGCACCAGGATTTCATCCTGCGGGGCGGAGGGCGTGGGGCGTTCCGGGTGCCACTGCACAGCCAGGATCGGGCGGTCAGGGTGCCACAGCGCTTCGATCAGGCCATCGACGGGCGAAACGGCAAACGCGCGCAGTTCCGGGGCGAGTGTCGCAGGCGTGACGGCCTGGTGGTGGTAGGTGTTGGTTTCCAGGTCAGCCGTGCCCAGGATATCGGCAAAGCACGGA
>JAADYV010000056.1 GCA_010092855.1 Chloroflexota bacterium
CCCACGCCGCCCCCCAGTGCCCCCCAGCCTGCGCTGGCGGGGGCTCTACCCGGGGGGCGCGGGGTGCGGCTGGAGCGTGGGGGGGGGGTACGGCTCCCGGCGATGGCGGTCAACCGGGCGTTGGCCAGCGCATCGGCGGTCTGGTCCAGGGCGCGCGCAGTGGACGTTTGCCCGATGGGGAAGGCGGTTTGCGTCAGTGCGGCGACATAGGCAGTCAGGGTCCGGTTGGGCGTGGGCGTGGCGCTGGCCGTGATCAGCGCCAGGGTGGGCATGGGCGACGTGGCGGACAGCGTGGCGAGCGTGGGAGTTGGGACTGCTGTGCCCGGCCCAGATGCCCTGGCAGTGGGTTTTTCTTTGTTCGGGGTGATCTGCGCACCATTCAAAGGAAGCCCATCAGCCGCATTACCATCCACTTCGGGATCGGTGGAGTCGCCATCGATCTCGCTCGTTGCGCCGCTGCCCCCAGGCTGGCGGTCCGGGTCGGGCGTGGCTGCGCCAAACAACTCGCTGCCCGGCGGACGGAAGTGACCATCGTCGCGGTTGGGTGCGGCGGCAGAATCAGCGGGCGGCGTGACCGGCGTCGTACCAGCCGACGGGATACTGCCGGTTTGCTGTTGGGCAAAACTGGCATGGGTCGGCAGCGGGGTGGAGCCGTCGCCGTTCTGCGTGATGCTGTAGACGATGAGGGCGGTGATGATCACAATTGCAACCACGATCAGGCTCACCATGCTCCACAGCGCGATCCCGCCCCGGCGCACAGCGGGAGCAGCCACAGGCGCAGCGGCACGAGACGGTTGGGCCGGGGGGCCATAGGCGGGGGTGCCGATGATGGCCGGTTGGGGAACCGGCGGCGGGGTTCGCACGGCGCGCGCGGCCTGTGTCGCTTCACTCACCTGTTCCGGCGTGGCACGCACGACCGGCTGGGTCAGGGCAGCGGTGGACAGGCTCTCCAGCGCGTGGCTGAAATCCTGCGCGAGCTGCTGGGCAGAAAGGTAGCGCTGCTCCGGGCGCTTGGCCAGGACTTGGAGCATCACGTGCTCGACCGCTTCTGGCAGATCGGGATTGATCACGCGCGGCAGCGGCGGCGGCGCGTCGAAATGCTGGTACATCATGCTGTAGGGTGTTTCCGCGCGGAACGGCAAGCCGCCGGTCACCATCTCGTAGAGGATAACGCCCAGCGCATAAATATCGGTGCGCGCGTCGACGGCTTCGCTGCGCCACTGTTCGGGAGCCATGTACGCGGGAGTGCCCATGATGCGACCGGTTTCGGTCAGGTTCTGGCTGCTGGCAGGCCCGGCCAGCATCTTGGCGATTCCGAAATCAGTCAGGTAAGCGTTGTGATCTTCATCCAGCAGCACGTTGTTGGGCTTGAGGTCGCGGTGGACCACACCCTGGCGGTGGGCATATTCCAGCGCGGACGCGATCTGGGTCAGCAGGCGGTCCGTCTCCTGGAGCGTGAGCGTCCCCTTTTCCAGCCGCCGGTTGAGCACGCTGCCGGTCACCAGCCGCATCACCAGGTAGATATAGTCCCCACTGCGTCCGAAATCGTAAACAGGCAGGATATGTGGGTGCTGGAGCCGGGCGATCACGCGCGCCTCGCGTTGGAAGCGCGCCACAAACTCCTCGCTATCGTTTAAGTCGGGCGACATGACCTTGATCGCCACGTCGCGGCTCATCGACGCTTGTCGGGCCATGTATACGGTGGCCATGCCACCTTTGCCAATACGCTGGCCGAGTGTGTATTGTCCCAGGGTGTGTCCGGTGAGGTCCGCCATGTGTACCTTGTTTTCCTGCCAACACCATTTGGTTTGCAATATGTGCCCAATTCAAGCATAGTTCCAACTTGCATGTACAAATATGCACAAGCAAGCCATTTATGCAGGCGTAACCCGCACGGGCTGAACTACAACAGCCTCTATCCCGTCGCCAAAAGCATTCGGGATTGCTTTGCGCATGATATTGTAGGCCGCATTCACGTCCGCATTGATGACGCGCCCGTCGCTGGCCCGAAACAAACCGCGCTTGATGCGTCGGCCCGCGTAAGTGACATGTTTACCGATGGGTTCCTCGTCGAGAAAACTGCATTTGGACGTATAGCTTTCTTCTACGAGAACAACCTGTATACCGGCGAGTTCGGCCTTGTACGTCAACATGTCGATGAACCGTGCGTGAGGCACCTGCACGAAATTCTGGTTGGTGCGTTTACCAAGCGCAATAGCCTGCTTCCACCCATCATTCTTGCCGATAACCAGCGTGCCGATATTGCAGAAGACCAGCCCGTTGATGAGCCTTCGACTTGTGCGATGCAAATACGCCTCAATCCGGCGGTTGCGTTTGTCGATCAACGCCTCAAGTCGCCACGAGGTATACTGCCCTTCGGCGAGCGCCTGTTGCAGCCGGGCGCGTTCCTTGTTGTAGTATTGGTTGATCGCCTTGAGCGGTTTGCCGTTAACCAGAAGCGGAGCGAACCCCGGCTGGTTGAAGGTTACAGCCGCCAGGTTGTCCAACCCGACATCAATGCTGGCAACGCGGTCACGGTCTAATTCAGGCGGAGAGACTGCAACGGTATACACTACTTCCACCACGTAATGCGTTTTGCGGGGGAGAATACGGACCTGGTCAAATGATGCTTGCCGGGTTTTGATGCGAATACCCAATTGGGAAGGTTGCAGCTGCCCGGTTTGCTGAAACACGCGCTTGCTCACGGCCTGGACCGTATAGGTCAGCAGGTTACGGCCTCTGGTCTTGTGCTTGTAGCCGGGCATTTTCGGCCTACCCGTGAATGTCTCAGGATGATCGTGCCACGCTTGCTGTGCCGCTAAGAACGATTGCCAATCATGGGCGACCTGCTTCAGCACCCACTGCGACACCTTGCGCGGCAGCGCGCAGTAGTCCGCGTCACGTTTCATCTGTTTGTCAAGCGTTTCATACGACACAACTTGCCGGTGAAAAATGAAAGCCTGCCGGACGCGGTAGTTGGCCGCGTTGTACAGATTCTTGGATAACCAACTGGCATGATCAATCGCCGCCCAGCGTGTGTCGTGCCGGTCGATGACGTGTCGTTCAACCAGTTGCATTGTGCTCGTCGTCACGGGTCAATTCCTCGGTGATCCGTTCGGTTTTTCGTTTGCCGCGTCGTTGACCATATACCCGCGCACAGAAATTGTACTCCACCGCCACGTTGCTGGGCGTATTCACTACGTTTCATGCCTACAATTATACATATGTGCTCATAATTGCCAGTATTTTATGTTGACGTAGACGATACCCGCAGGCAGGGGGATGCGGCAAGTCCCCAACAACTGGGGGGCGGTGCTTTTTTTTGCGTGCGTGTGCCAGAGTGCCTTGCGCCCGCGTGGTCACGCGGCAGGGCGACGACGTCGCCCTGGGCGGAGAGTTCCCCCTCCGCCGCGCAAGGCGCGGACTCCCGCTCGCCGAAAAAGTTACCCCTTCCGCGCACTTTTGTGCTTTAATACGCCCATCA
>JAADYV010000383.1 GCA_010092855.1 Chloroflexota bacterium
AAGCCTGAGCAAGATGACTACCCAGCATGCATTATACTTCAAGAAGCAGCGTGTTGCATACGTGAAAGATAGACGAAAAATAATTGACGCTTATATGACGTGGTAATATTATTCAATGTCGCCCCGCTGGGGGTGACGTGGACATCGTGCAGGTTACATTGTCAACACCGCGCACAGAGAAGGTTACCCTGCGAACTCTGGCATCAATCAGTATACAGGACAACGATACTCTGATCCTCAAACATCTCCAACTGGAATTCGAGGACCGGTTGGTCGAGCGTGTAGCTGGCAGCGACAGCAGGCGACGTATGAATGACATCCGCGCCAGGCGGCAAGCGAAGTTGCACGCTGGCCAACTCGTTCTGCGTGCCCGGCTGTTTTTGGATCAGCAGCTCGTACCGCCGGTAGGGTCCAAAGCTCTCGACCAGTTCCGGCGTCGTATAAGCCAATTGTATGCGTGTGCTGCTGTTGAAGTCTACGCGGACGCGCGCTACAAAGTCGGTGTGAGATTCCATACGCACGATCTGTGGATCAAAACGCAGATTGTCCTGGCCGGTAAGGGTGCTGTTTGCTGGCACAAACACCTGGAGCAGGTTGTGGTAGTTGAGAGTCGAATAATGGGCCGGCTGCACGGCAGGATCCGCTTCGGCCAGATATTGCGGGAAATCATAATCTACCGTTACCCGGCTGTCGAGGGTGCCATCCGGCATGATTTCCACATCATAGACCAACTGCCGGACAACCGACCGATTGGACTTGCTGCCCTGGTTCGCGTCCGCCACCATCAGGTAGTCGCGCTCTGTGCCCGACTTCTGATGCCCCGACCAGCCCAATTGGTCCACCGCCGCATTGAGATGCGCGCGGTCCCCCACAAAGTAGATCATGATGTGCTTTTCTTGCAAGGCGCGGAACATCGCCTGCCGCATTACCAAAGAATCGGTCTCCGGCTGCTGCCAGTCGGTTAGTATCTGTTTGTAAAGCGCGGCCAAAAACGCCTTATGGGGACTCTCTTCTCCCGCCACATTGCTGGCGCGGATCTCGTATACCAGTTCGCGAAAGTTGTCTGGCGTCACCACCAGATCGTATCCTGGCACGGACACGCTTTCCAGCCCTTCCAACAGATAGCCGAAGCCGACCATATCAATCGCGATCACGCCATCGACCGGGGCCTGGAAGTTATCGCCGCTGTTGTAATACCACGCCGCCATTTCCGCTGTCGATGGAAAATCGGCATGCCAGCTTCCATCCCAGGCCGCATACAGGGGCTGCGGGTATGAAAACCACCAGTCGGGTACATCCACCGCGGCGGCAAGCGAAGCCGGCGGGGGGTTCGGGCTTTCGGCGGTAGCGGCGGCATAGTCATATCCCGCGATACGACCATTTTGAACATCGATCCACCCATATGTGCTGATGTACCCGCCCGATGGGCGCAGTTCATCACTGTTTTGCGACAGAACAAGATAGGTCTGAGGCGTTTCCAGGCCCAGCGCTACCGTCAGCAATTCAGGCGCATCCAACAACAGATCGTTGATATCTTGCAGGTCACGGTGATAGCGTATCAGACGATCTACGGTCACCAATAGATTGGGGGACACCTCGGCCAGTCTAAAGTCGTCGATCTTACCCTGAGCGGTCTGCAGCCGGTTGCGTGCGTTTAGAAATCGGCCTTGCCCCAGCCGCAGCAGTTCGACCGACCGTTCTGCCGACGAAAGCTGAAGCTCAACCCGTTCGTCCTCGGTTCCCTCGCTCAGGTATCGCAGCGTTGGCTCAATCCCAGCCAGCATATCGTTGGCACTAAGCGCAAGTTCCTGCGCTACATCCAGCGCCTCAAAGTAGGTCTCCCATTCGGCGTTCAGGAAGGCGAACGGGCGCAAAAACCTCGTCAGACGCTGCGCGTTGGTTATGGTATTGTTCAGGTCCCGCACACTGGCCTGCAACCGATCAAAATCAGCCAGCGTCAAGTCGGCACCGGGCTTGCGGCTGACATCGGACAGCACCCGCTCCAGGTTATCCTGGGAATCTTCTACCTGATTGCGGGTGCTAATCGTGAGCAGCAGTGTCCCCATGACAAGAAAGGCCGCGACGCTGACGAAAACTACCACGATGATGGTGTAATTGAATCGGCGAAGCTGGCGTTTCAACCGCGCGACTGGCCCACGCCGGCGACGGCGGCGGCGGTGTTGTGTCAGGGCGTTCGAGAGTGAAGAATTATCCATCGGGCTAGTCCTCGGTGCGTTGGAGTTGACCGGAGGTGCGCGGGACATCGGAATAGTAGTAATAGTATCCGTATCCATCCCTTTGGCCCCGGTTTCTGGTGTTCACCGAGTTGATCACAGTCCCGGCCACCTCGATTTCAAGCTGCTCGAGCCGTTCTTTGGTTTTGAAGGCTGCACCACGCCGGGTACGACCCGCTTCGATTACGATTACCACTGGCATCTTAAGTGTAGACGCCAGCACAGCAGAGTCAGCTACGGCCAGGACTGGAGGCGAGTCAAACAACACGACATCAAACCTCCCTGAGACTTGCACGTCGTGGTACCAACGTTGGATCGCCACCGAGCCCAGCAATTCGGTCGGGTTTTCGGGAAGATGGCCGCTGGTGATCACGTACAGGTCATCAATCTCGGTCTGGTGTACATACCGCAGGAAATCGTATGGACGCGAATCATTCCCTTCGGCCTCCGCCCCACCCTGGCGGGTCAGCAAGGTCGAAAGCCCGATCGTGTTCACGAGATCGAAAAACTCATGGATACGGGGCCGACGTAGATCAGCATCAACCAGCAACACTCGCTTGCCGGCGTTAGCCATTGTCACGGCCAGATTAGCGGCAGTGACGCTTTTCCCCTCGGCAGCCACCGCGCTGCTGATGGTAAACCCATGACATGGTGATCGGCCATCGGCTGCGAACAACAGGTTGGTGCGTAACACACGATATTCTTCGGGGGCAGATGACCTGGAATCAAGTTGGGTGATCAACCGTTGGGCGTAGCCGTCGCGTTTCTTACCAATCCGACTGATCGAGGCCAGGCTCGGTGCGGAATAGATCCGCGTCGCCTCTTCTGCCGAGCGGACGGTATCGTCCAGATACTCGATCAACAGCGCCACCCCGGCTGCCAGAGCCGCGCCGACCATAGCGCCCAGCAGCGTGGAAGACCTGGCATTTGATCCGATCGGAGAACTCGGAATGCGCGCCCGCTCGACGATCACCAGCGAATTCGTACGCTCCTGGATACTGGCTATGGTGCTTTGGTAGGACGCGATATTGGCAGAGGTGTCGTTGATGCGGTTAGCCATTACGCTTAATTCACTCAGCAATTGGTCGATTTCCGCCGGGTCGGTCTCTTCAACAAGCTGGCTTTCGAGCCCACTCCGACGCACGCGATCGGTCTCCAATTCACCCATCAGTCGCTCGATCTCTGCATTTGCCAGTTCGATCTGCTGTTCCTGTTCCAGCGTCAGGTTGCTGGGGCTGTTGAGCACAAGCTGGTTGGCGAGTTCATTGGCCATATCCGCTGCCAGAATCGGATCGTGATAGGTGATCGTCAACTCCAGCACAGACGTAGTCTCGACCACGCGGGTATCGAGCGCAGCATTCAACTGGCCAGGCGTTATCGGAAAATCGCCAGCTTCGACAGTAGCTTCCAGATTATCGTAGGTATGCGCCAAGACGGCATACGTATGGGCCAGTTGCCACCCGGTCAGGATTTCGGCGGTATTGGGATTGGGCACTTCGATAAACCCACCTACCAAGACTTTCGATGTGGTCTGATACTGATCGGTTTGCCGATTTTGATAGATAAATGCCGCGCCCCCGGCTAGAAACATCCCCAGGAAAATCAGCCAGAACCACTTTCTGAATAGGCGGATGTATGCCACAAGTTCCATGAATCAACTCCGAAGAAACCGGATGTTATGTTAAGCTGGGTGATCCCAAATCCACGCATTGCTCACTGCACGGCAGTTATAACGCTTTCATTTTGCCATTACAAGTATTCAATGGTTCGTATGAATCAATCGTATCAAATTCCAATCATTAGCTCAAACTGCTGCATGGTTATATAACCGGGCACACAACAGTGTGGCGCTAGCGGACGTTTCGCTGCGATCAGTGCAACAGCCAGGTACAGCCAGCATGGTGAGTCGATCGTCGCACTTTTTCTACCTCGTCACCGGCTATCCAGCGCTAAACCAATTGAGTTACAGATTGGCATGGTCTCCAAACTTCGAGTACTATTAGCTCGTAGTTACCAGCCGGGCCTCAGGGATTACTCCCTAATCTATCACTTTTGGGCAGAAGTCGGGAACAGCTTGAGAGGAGCAATGCCATGTTATTTCGATTATCTGTAATCATTGTTGTTATGATTGCACTCGTCCTGTCTTCGACCTGGAGTGTCAATGTACAGGCGCAGGGCGGGGATGAGCCGGAGGAATGTGTTGAGTTTATTCAACAGGTTCTGACCGACCTGGGCACCAACTGCGCTGGGGGCGATCCTTTCCAAGGCTGCGCCAGTCACCCGGTCATCACCCTCGACATCGACGAGGAAGAGACGGATGCATATACAGATGATTACCTGGGTTTATGGCCAATTGCTGAGGACGCACTTGAACCAGAAGAACGTGCCGAATTAGACCCGCGCGATCGCTTCCCACTCCTGCCAGCAGCCCAGGTCGATGCGTCGCGCTTCGATCTCGCCAATGAAGAGTGGGGTATCGCGAAATTGAAGGTGAGCCTTCCCCACTATCCGGTCGCCGCGGATCAGGTGGAGGATACGGTTTTCCTGGCAGTGGGGGCGAGAATTGAGGACACAACCACCCCGTCCGACGCCTACTTCCCAGCAGCGCCAATTGACATCTCCACCACCGCCGAAACCGCTCTCCGCGAAGCGCCCCGGGCTAACGCCGACGTGCTGGATACAGCGCCCAGTGGTGTTGCGCTTGCCGTCGATGGCATCAGCCCGGATGGCGAATGGGCTCGGGTATTGTTCACGACCAATCGCTTAGGGATTTGGGATTTGGCCTGGGTTCCGACGTCCGTCCTCGACCCCACCGTGGACACCAGCGACCTGCCGGAAGTCGAGCAGGATTCACGGGTGCCCTGGCAGGAAATTTTCCTGCACGACGGTTATGAAGAATCCGACGAATGCTCGTTGGCCCCGCCATCGTTGCTGCTGCTGATAGGACCTGATGAAGACACAGCCGTAGAATTCTGGACCAATGAGCTGTACGTGAAGGTGAGAGGGGCAACGCTCTTTATGATCCCCCCCTCCGGCAACGTGTTGATGGCCTACGTTGCAGCGGGGGTCCTGCTCGTCGACCCTGATACTACGGATGAATGGGTGATTCCTGCCGGCTTTTGGGGTTACTGGTGCCTGTCAGAACCCGATTTCTATGGGGGACGGGTGCCCCCTGAACCTGACGAGGAGCGGGAACGGGTGATTGTCCCGTGCGCCGATGGCGCTGAGTTCGTGCGCCGCCTGCCAGACGACGACATGCAAGCGTGGCTTGCTGCCCTTTTAAATCCCTTAGGGGAGGAAGTGCCCGATATTGTTGAAACGTCTGGGATAGGCGGCCCAACCATTGACTTGTCCTTCAATAACTCGGACGCCATCGATCCGGTACGAGACGCCTGTGAGTTAGGTCAGTTGCCACCCGACATCTGCGACTTGTATGAGTTTCCATCGTAGGGCATTTCGACGGCTTGAAAACGAAAAGTCGACGAATACACTTGAGGCCGAGGCCAGTCCAACTCGGCCTCAAGTTTTTTGCCGCATGACACACAGTCCTCCCCGCATGACCTTACCGATTGACTGGGTTGACGGATCGCTGTATGCTATGAAGTATGACTTTGTGTTACACTTCAAATTGCTTGAATTATATTCATACATTAATATCGGTCATACTGCGCAAGGGATGCAGATTGTGGTTAGTACTCAAACCAGCTAATGAGGGGGAAATTATGTCTGGCTTCCAGACCATACAGCATCTATTGACGCTTCTACAACATCGCGGACTGATGTGTGATTTTGCCCAGTACCTCCCAACGCTCCATTTCGTCAACCGCATCATTGCGCAGATCAATGCTGGCGAAACAGAGCAAGCAACCGCGGCACTCAACCGCTGTGAGCGCGTTTTGATACTCCTGTGGGACGAACTCTGCAGCGATGAAATTGAATGGTACGCGGGGGTTATCGACCAGGTCAAACAACACGTACTTCCCGTTTGCACCGGTCAAGCGTTCGATGAAACGGCATAACAGCGCGTCAATCCCACGCTGTCCGGGGGATGTAGCCCCCTTCTGTACGCATATATAGGGTCGATGCACCAGGGGTAGGTTCACAGCCTGATGCAGTGGACGTCAGAACCTGCTTGCGCCTATCAATGGCCAATACAAATACGCCATGATCAGAAAAACAGCCAACCCCAGCAGTTTCAGCCACACGCCGCGCAGCAGTACATCCAGCGCACGGACATAGGGCGCAGATAGTATGATCGCGATGGCGGGCGTGCTAACCGGAATCATAAACGCCAACCCCGCTGGTACCGCTACCCCCACGGTGATCATCTTTGCGCCTAACCCGTAGCTTTCCGCGATGACCAGCGCGACTGGCATCAATACCGCGACCGATGCCGCGTTGCTCATGATCTCCGTCAAAGCCATCGCTAGAATCACCACGATGGCCAATACCAAGCGTGTGGACTGCACATCAGCATTTAACAAGTGCTGCGCCAGGGTGTTGGCCGCTCCGGTATCGCGCAGGGCAGCGCTCAACGCAATCGCGCCACCGTACATCACGATAATGCCCCAGTTCACGTCTGACTCAACTTCTTCCCACTGGGCCACGCGGAAAACGAACGCCAGCAGCACCCCCAGCAGCGCGATCGTATCCAGCCCCCAGTTGTTCCCTTGAAAAATCCACAATGCAATTGTGATGAGCATAATCCCGGCAGTCCGTTTCTCGCGGGCCGAGATAGGCCCCAAGTCGCGGGTACGGGACAACAGGTACTGCCGGGCGTCCTCCAGCGACACCGCATCATCACGCGCGATGCGCATCAAGTAGAGCGACACCAGACTCAACAGGACCACCACCATCGGCAGTGACATCACCGTCCATTCCAGAAACCCGATCGTGATGCCGGTAGTGTCCTTCAGCACGCCCATTGCCAACGGCGCGCGGGCCCCACCCAGGATCGTCGCTGTGCCGCCGATCACAACGCCCCACGCCAGCGCCAGAAATGCCGCCAACCCAAAGCGGCTGCTAGACCGCACGCGGGAGGAGCGCACGATTTCGAGTACAATCGGAAACAGCATTGCGGCAACAGCATGTTCGCTGATGACGAACGACATCAACGCGCCCAACCACAGGATCGACACGACCAGCCGTTCCTGACTGCGGCCAAAATAGGAGATGGTCCACAACGCAATGCGCGAACTTAACCCCGACCGCATAATTGGGCTGGCCAGGATGAAAACGCCCAGCACCAAAAACACCGCGTGGTTGCCGAAATAGGCATAGGTGCTGTCGCTGGATAGCGCGCCGGAGACAGGCAGCAAAAACAACACGACAATGCCAGTTATGGCGGACGGCGCAGCATTGGTCACCCACAGAAACGCGGCCACGCCCGCAACAGCTAAAGCGCGCTTGCCTTCTGCACTGAAGCCGGAGAGCGGCAACGCCACGATCACCAGGTAAACAAAACCCGCTGCCACATACCAGAGCCATCGGTGGCGGGGCGCACGCAACATGCGCCACCAGGCCGTCATCTGTTCGGTCATCATGCTTACTACGCCCCCGCACGCACGCCGGGTGCAGCGCTTAATGCTAGAATTACTGCGAGTCCAACGATAACATGGTATCATATCCCGCTGTTTGGAATACGCCCACTTTAGGACTGTGGAAGGTCATCATGAAACCAGTAAACATTATCTCCCCCTATGGAGGACAACTCGTCGATCTGATGGTTCCGACGGAAGAGTTGGATGAGTTAAAGGCTTACGCCAACCGCCTGCCGTCGATTCAGCTTTCCCAGCGCCAGATGTGCGACCTGGAACTGCTGGCAGTGGGGGCCTTCTCGCCCCTGGAGCGCTTCATGGGAGCAGCCGACCACCAGCGCGTCATCGACGAGATGCGTCTGGCGGACGGCACGTTGTTCCCGTTGCCCATCACCCTCTCGGTCGAGCCCGACGATTTCATCCGCATTGGGCAGGAAATTGCGCTGCGCAGCGACAAAAACGTGCTGCTGGCTGTCATGAAGATCGAGGACATCTACGAATGGGATCGCGATGAAGTGGCAGAAAAAGCTTTCGGTACCCTGGACTCGGCGCATCCTATCGTAGCGGAGATGCACGGTTGGGGGCCGCTGAACATCTCCGGTGAACTGCGCATTATTCAACTGCCGCCAAACCACGACTTCCGCGAACTGCGTATGACGCCGGGGGAAACACGGACCAAACTGGCCGCGTTTGGTTTCGAAAACATTGTCGCGTTCCAGACACGCAACCCCATGCACCGCGTGCACGAGGAACTGACCAAGCGCGCTATTGAGGAAGTGGGCGGCGTGCTGCTGCTGCATCCGGTGGTGGGCATGACCAAACCCGGTGATGTGAATCACTTCATCCGTGTACGCACCTATAAAGCGCTCACCAGCAACTACTACGATTCGAACCGGGTGCTGCTGTCGCTGTTGCCGCTGGCGATGCGCATGGGCGGTCCGCGCGAGGCGATACTGCACGCCATCATACGCCGTAATTACGGCGCGAACCACCTGATTGTGGGCCGCGACCATGCCGGGCCGGGCAATGATTCGCAGGGCAACCCCATCTATGGTCCCTATGACGCACAGGAACTCGTCGCCCAGCACAGTGGAGAGCTCGGGGTGAAGATGGTACCGTTCCGGATGGTAGCCTATCTACCCGAAGAAGAGCGCTACGAAGAAGTCTCCAAGATTCCAGAGGGAGCTAAAACCCTGTCGCTGTCGGGTACGCAGGTCCGCGAGAACTACTTGAGCAATGGGCAACTGCTACCGGAATGGTTCACGCGCCCGGAAGTCGCCGAAATTCTGGCCGACAGCTATCCGCCGCGCCATCGTCAGGGTCTGGTGGTGTGGTTCACGGGCCTCAGCGGGTCCGGCAAATCGACCACTGCTGAGGTGCTGACCACACTGCTGCTGGAACATGGCCGCCAGGTGACGGTGTTGGATGGCGACGTGGTGCGCACGCATCTGTCGAAAGGGTTGGGCTTCAGCAAAGAAGACCGCGACACTAACATCCGCCGCATCGGGTTTGTGGCTTCGGAGATCGCGCGGCACGGCGGAACCGTGATCTGCGCCGCCATCAGCCCCTACCGCGCCATTCGGGACGAGGTCCGCAGCATGGTGAGCAATGACGGCTTCGTCGAGGTGTTCGTCGATACGCCGCTGGAAGTCTGCGAAGCGCGCGATGTGAAAGGCCTGTATGCGAAGGCACGGCGGGGTGAGATCACGGGCTTTACCGGCATTGACGACCCCTACGAACCACCGCTCAAGTCCGAACTTACGCTGGACACGGTCGCGCACACGCCTGACCAGAACGCGAGTATCATCCTCAACTATCTGATAGAACAGGGCTTCGTCAAACTCGTTTAGGCCGTGTTGACATCTGTACTCAGGATGTCGCCATTCACAGGCGAAAATGTCAGCACTACCTAGCGCAACCGGCCTTGTTCGCGGAGGAATGGTCATCACCATGGCCATTTCTCCTACGGTCGGCGGTACGCCAACGCGCGTTAGCTATTTCAGCTCATTTGCTTTTGAAGCGCCTCACTCCGAGGACAAGAGTGGTTCTTGCAGAAGCAGGTGGTAGAGCGGTACGATCCACCAAGTTACAACAGGGCAATATGATCTGCAGAAAAGTAAGGACAAGTGATGAAAAACGCTGTGATACCGGTGGCGGGTCTGGGGACGCGACTGCTGCCAGCGACCAAATCTCAACCCAAAGAAATGCTGCCTGTCGGGCGCAAACCAATTGTGCAATACATTGTCGAAGAACTGATCCGCGTGGGCATTCATGAAGTGCTGTTCATCACCGGCCCCGGCAAAACGTCGATTGAAAACCACTTCGGCATCAATCATGAACTGGTCCAGACGCTGCGCGAAAAGGGCAAAGAAGAACTGCTGGCCGAACTCGAATTTGATCGCTTTCAGGCCCAGTACTATTTCACCCGGCAACGACAGTTGCTTGGCCTGGGGCACGCGGTGTTATGTGCCCGGTCGTTTGTTGGTCACGATCCATTTGTAGTGGCCCTCGGCGACTCGATCATCGGGCTGCACGCCCAAAGCGACGTCGTGCACCGGATGCAGCAGTGTTTTGACCAACACGACTGTACTGCCGTGATCGCGTTCGAAGAAGTGCCGGAGCATGAGATTCCCCAGTATGGGATTGCCCGGCCTAAGCAAGACAATGATGTCTTTGAGGTCGCGGACATCATCGAGAAACCCGACCTGGACGAGGCGCCCAGCAACCTGGCGGTTGCTGCGCGGTATATTTTCACCCCCAAGATATTCGATGCGCTCGACCGTACCGAACCGGGCAAGGGGGGCGAAATCCAACTCACGGACGCAATCAAACTGCTGCTTGAGGACGGCGAGCGCGTGTATGGTGTGCGCCTGAACGAGGGCGAACGCCGCTATGACATTGGCAATTTCGAGTCATACTTCCAGGCTTTCACCGAGTTTGCGTTGGCGGACGAAAAATACGGTACATTGCTACGCGAGTATATCGCCAGCCTGAATAGAGCATAACCGATGGATATTATACGTAAACGCATCTATGCACGAGCCGGCCTACTGGGCAATCCCTCCGATGGGTATCACGGCAAGACCATCGCAATTAGTGTGCGAAACTATTGGTCCGAGGTGGTGCTGTATGAGTGGGACGAAGTCGAAATCGTGCTGGCCCAGAACGACCGTGCACGTTTTCGTTCGATTCACGATCTGGCCAACGATGTACAGTTGCACGGCTACTACGGCGGTATTCGCCTGATCAAAGCCACCATCAAACGTTTTGTGGAATACTGCCAGGCCCAGGGGCTGACGCTGCACAAGCGGAATTTCTCCGTGCGCTACGAAACCAACATTCCACGCCAGGTGGGGTTGGCGGGTTCCAGCTCGATCATCATTGCAACCCTGCGCTGTCTGCTAGACTACTACGATGTCGAGATGCCACTCGAAATTC
The DNA here is from genome assembly GCA_010092855.1 of Chloroflexota bacterium. Classification (GTDB taxonomy): domain Bacteria; phylum Chloroflexota; class Anaerolineae; order Aggregatilineales; family Aggregatilineaceae; genus TC-15. Next base: position 11,210 of record JAADYV010000383.1, read on the forward strand.
AGCCCAGCTTTGCGTTGTCGATTGAGGTGGATGAGCTGGGTATTGCTGCTGGCTTGCAGGACCGGGTGATTCAGTGCTACGAAAACATCGTTTTCATGGATTTTGACCGCAGCCAGGAGCGCACGATTCACGGCCTGGCCAGCTATGCCTACGAAGCGCTACCCCTGACCACGCAGCCGCCCTTGTATTTAGCGATCCATACCGCACTCAGCGAGCCAACCGAGACCTTTCACAACGATCTGCGAGGCCGGTTCCTGCGCGGCGAACAGGCTGTTATCAACGCAATGCAGCATTTCGCGGAGCTTGCGGCGGCAGGGCGCGACGCGCTCCGCAACGGTGACACCGCACGCCTGGGGGCATTGATCGATGAGAACTTCGACACTCGGCTAAAGATCGTCCGCCTGCCCGACTGGCAGACACAGATGGTCATGACGGCACGCCGCTGTGGTGCCAGCGCCAAATTCGCAGGATCAGGTGGGGCCATCATCGGCACATACGACGGGGAGGACATGTTCGAGCAGCTGCGTACTGAACTGGCACGCATTGGGTCACAGGTCATCAAGCCCCGCATTTACGCCCCAACGTAGACTCGCGACAACGTGTTGACCGATACCCACAATAGTCACGAGACCGCCCCCCACCGACGGGCCGGAAATCGGGTTTCCCCAGGCACTGGACACCCCTCAACGGGCGGTTCGCCCCGGCGATGACGATGCTTGACATGGGCAATGTTACGGTTCTACTGACACATTGATGGACATCATCATCATCATAGCCGCAGTCCATGCAGGTATGCTGTTCGACCGTGGCTGGCTCAGGACGCAGGGCGACTATGGAGATAATCAGATCATGCGCAGCCATTTACCATTGTGGTTCATGCCGGAAATGTAAGCGTCGAGGTCACCACGTGCGTGCCCAAGCAGCACATTACGGTCGCCGTTTAACTCGTTCGTCCATTTACGCGTCGGCTGTAGTACATAGCTTTACTACCATTGAAG
>JAADYV010000384.1 GCA_010092855.1 Chloroflexota bacterium
CCATCGCTGTTGAACAGCAGCACCACGCCCACGCCCCACTCCGGCTGGAAGTACACGAAGGTCGAAACGCCGGGATCGCCGCCGCTGTGCCCGATGGTGCCCGGCCCGGCTTCGCCCAACGTCCAGAACACGCCAAATTCCCCGGTGACATCCGGCAGTTGGGGCGACAGCATCTGGTCAACGGTGGCCTGTTCCAGGATGCGCACGCCGTCCAGTTCGCCGCCGTTCATGACCATCGCCAGGAAGCGGCCCATGTCGTTGGCGCTGGACCGCAGCAGGCCGTCCGGCCAGGTGACAAAGCCGTAGTAGCCATATGCCTCGTTGTCCTCGTCGTAGGGCATAGCGATCAGGCTGGTGTCGTCGAACTCAGCCAGGAACCAGCCGGTGTTGGTCATGCCCAGCGGCTCGAAGATGGTGGCGCGCGCATACTCGTTGAGCGGCACGCCGGTGGTGGCTTCGACCAGGTACCCGGCCAGCGCCGCGCCCACGTTGCTGTAGTCGCTGACTTCGCCCGGCATCCAGTCCGCATAGTTCACTGCACCGTCGTACCATTCGCCGCCCGGCACCAGGTAGCCGTCCAGGAAGTCGCCCAGCGGAATAGTGGGGTCGCCGGGGCCGTACATGCTGTCATACACCGGCCAGTTGTCCACCACGCTGGAGGTGTGGGTGACGAGGTGCCGCACCAGGATTACCTCGCCCTCGACGTTGGGGTTATCGACGGCAAACGGCAGCAAGTCGTTGATGTTGTCGTCCAGGCTCAGCGCGCCGCTTTCGACCGCGACCATCAGGCTGGTGCCGGTCATAGTCTTGCTGACCGAAGCCAGTTGGAAGGGCGTGTCGGCAGTGACGGGAATGCCGTCCTCGATGTTGGCGAACCCGTATCCGGCGGACCACGCCACGCCGTCCGGGGTCACAACTGCCATCGCCATGCCGGGGATGCCCGTTTCGGCCAGGAGGGTGGTGGCCACCAGGTCGAGATCGTCGAAGCTCGTGATCTCGTCCAGCGGCAGGGCGAGCAGCAGCGCGTCGGGATCAAGCACTTCTGCGCATACCTCGTCAAGATTTTCGACATAGGCGAGTTCCAGTTCCAGCGCGCCGTTTTCGAACACGCTCAGCGTACCGTTTTTCAACGCCAGCGTATACACCACGTCGCCATCGTACAGCACGTCGCTGCCCGCGATGTCGAAGCTTTCCAACAGCGAGCAGACACCCCCGCCGATCACGTAAACTGCTGCGTCTCCGTCTTCGACCCACAACGCGATGCCGTCGTCTGCGCTGTACCACGCGCCGGAATAGTCCGGTTCGTCGCCGCCCTGTGCGCCCACCGGCAGCGCGACGCCCAGGCTCAACACGACAGCCAACACAAACATTACACTCGTGCGTAAGCGTAACATCCCAATGCTCCTCATCTCATTTGATAGATACGCGGGAATGTGTGTTGCACAACACGACATTCCACACCACACACTACGCACCAGCCGCGCGATCCGTTCCGCCAGGAGGCAAATTGCCCCTTGAAGTGTACAAAACAAGCGGTAGGATCACAGGCCATTCGCTAAGCACAAGGAGGGAATCATATGCACAGCAACGTGTTGCACGGCAACGTGTGTCTCATCACGGGTGCGACGGACGGCATCGGCAAGGCCACGGCGCGGGAACTGGCGCGGCAGGGAGCGACCGTCGTGGGGACAGGACGGAATCCCGAAAAAACGGAGCGTGTCCTGGCCGAGATCAAGCGCGATTCCGGCAGCGACGACGTGAACTTTCTGCTGGCCGACCTCGCGGAGATGGACCAGGTGCGCGCGCTGGCCGCCGAGTTCCGCAGTCGTTATGACCGGCTGGACGTGCTGGTCAACAACGCGGGCGCGATGTTCCCGACGCGGGGCGAAACCGTTGACGGCTTCGAGCAGACGTTTGCGCTCAACCACCTGGCCTACTTCCTGCTGACCAACCTGCTGCTGGATATGCTCATCGCCAGCGCACCCGCGCGCGTGATTAGCGTGTCATCGGACTCGCACCGCCGGGGCAAGATCAACTTCAACGACCTCCAGCGCAAACGCTCCTATTCGGGATGGGGCGCTTACGGGGATTCCAAGCTGGCGAATGTGCTGTTCTCCAACGAGCTGGCGCGGCGTCTGGCGGGCACTGGTGTCACCTCGAATGCACTGCATCCAGGGCTGGTGGCGACCAACTTTTTCGACAACGCCGGGATTCCGCCGATGGGTGGTGTAACCCCGGAAGATGGCGCAGAGACGATGCTCTATCTGGCCACATCACCGGAGGTCGAGGGCGTCACGGGGCGCTATTACGTTGACTCCCGCGAGCGCGAACCCGTTGCCGCTGCCCAGGACATGGACGTTGCCCGCCGCCTGTGGGACGTCAGCGCGGAGATGGTAGGGTTGGGGGAATAAGCCCTCGGCATAGCCACAACCGGCGCGTATACCGTGCCGCACATCTAATGATTTCACGGGGCAGAGCGATTCTGCCCCAATTTCCGTCTGGGGTTGGGAAAAACAAGATGAACGTTGCTAAAATTCAAATAACCACGCTGTCAAACGCCACATCGCACCCCGTCACCCCACCCGGCGTTTGGCAGCGGGCCTTTCCTCAACTACACTTACGCATTTTTCATCAACAAGGAGTGACGACAGTGGCAGTAACCGAAGCAGTAAAAACCTACGGGTTGTACATCAACGGCGAGTGGGTGCCTTCCGAGAGCGGCAAAAC
>JAADYV010000385.1 GCA_010092855.1 Chloroflexota bacterium
CGGGGAACGGGGGCACGGTCCACACGCGAAATATCCGCGCCGAACCGCGCCCCGGTGATTGTGATTATTCGTCCGCTGGGGGAATGCGGGCGATCTGGTCCAGGCTGTCGGCCAGCGCACCCAGGAAGGCGGGCAGCGCCGCCGCCCATACGCTCCCCGGTACGTGTGAAAGACGCGCCAACTGCTGGATCAGCGCGTCGGTGGGATCATCGACGGCTGCGATGATCGTGCCGCGGTGGCCGCGCACGGCCAGCCACAGGTCGCGCGCCTGCCGCGTGATCTGCGCGCTGGCCCACAACGTCAACGCCAGCAGCAGCAGCGTGCCCGCCAGCGTCCCCAGCAGGCTCCACACCTGCGCCGTTTCTTCCGAGATGGTAAGCAGATTGTCCATGATGGTGTTCCTCCTGTGTGATATGTGGATATCGGTCGGTTGGTGGGAGGGGACGGTAAGTCCCTTCACACGCCGCAGGCTCAAAGCCGTGCGGCTACGTAGACGATAAGTCTACTAAAGTGACTCCGATGTCTTTGTGCACCGGCAAACGAGGCACCCACTCGTAAGCATGTTTGCTGATGCAGGATACGAGTCCCTTTTAGTGGACTTGCGTCCTAGGTAGCCTGTCGGCTTGGTGCCACAGGCGGCAGCGTGATGACCTTTCTCCTCCGACCGCCGGTCGTGCGACCTATGGTCGGTTTCCCCTCCCCGTAAACGGCTATGCATTACTCATCCCTGGCAGGAAAACCTTGCGCCCCATACGCTGCGGGTTCAAGCCGCTTCGCTACTAAAAACCGCGCAGCTACATAATCGGAAGTCGGCTAAAGCGACTCTTGCGTCTTCGTTCCTGAACAGCCTCATCGCCTGCATGTAAGATCATTACTCAGCGGAAGGCAAGAGTCCCTTCAGTGGACTTGCGTCCTAGGTAGCCTGTCGGCTTTGAGCCACAGGCGGCGATGCGGCGTATCTACCCCCGGAAGTCGTGCGCCACCCGATTTGTGGGTAATGCATAGCCGCGCGGCGGGGGTCGAACCTTCGGTTCGCGGGGGCATGGGGGGAGGGGTAAACAAAAAAGGCAAGACATGCGACCCGTTCCCTGCCCCGACCACAGAAGCGTTTCGCGCTAGAGACTCGCCGCTCAACTGCCGGGATTCAGCAGACCCAAACGCGCGGCGAGGGCGTGCAGCAGCCGGTCCTTGTCGGCGACGGTCCACTCGGACCAGGGCTTGTGGAACGAGTCGGCGAGAAACGCGGCCCGGTCCTGTTCGGCTTGCTGGGCGGCGGTGAGCCGGTCCGCGTCGTGTAAGGTGATCACGGGCGCGATGCGTTCCTGGGCGTCGGGCGTGATGTCGGGCCGCAGGTGCACGGTCAGCGCTTTGTCTCCCGTCCGGCTCAGGCCCAGGAATGTCTCGCCCAGCGCGGCCTCCAACTCCTCGTGCAGCAGCGCCAGGTTGATGCCGTCCTTTTCGAAGGCCAGGTGTACCACTTTCGTTGTGTCCGCCATTGTTAACTCACCTCTCGCACCCAGAACTGAGGGTGCACATTGGCGTTGGTCGCGCCGTCGGCGGCAAACAGGCCCGCATACGCCGCTGTCGTTTTCCATTGCAAACGGAAGTCATGCTCTCCGGCGGGCAGGCCCGTCACCAGGTGCGTGAACGACATGGGCTGCACCGGGATGCCTTCGCCCACCAGCAGCCCATCGTCACCCCCGATGCGTTCGCCGTCGAGTTCGACATCCAGGAAGAACCGGCCCGTTGCGGCGCTGTGCGCCAGGGTGCCGGAAAAGTGCACCATCACGTCGCCACCGTTGGTATACAACGAGAGCGACAGCAGGCCGCCGTCCACGTCGACGAACACGGTCGAACTGGTGGTGTAGTAGGTGGCCTTGACCGGCTCGACGTGCGCGCTGGGCGGCGCTTTGAGCGCGTTCAGGTTGTTGCGCAGATGCGTGTTGAGCAGGGTGGCGGTCACGAGTTCCCCCGCGACCCAGGTACGGGGTGTTTCCCAGGACATAGTGTGTTGCTCCTTTTTGGTTGGGGGCGGTCAGCGGGCTGCGATGCGGCGAATGGGTGTTTTGGTAGGGGCGTGGGCTTGCCCCGCCCAGGTCCGAGAACGGCAAGGTAGAGCAAGCTCTCTTCCTACAAATCTGCTCCTCGAACCGATCCCTGGCCCGTGTTTGATATCCCGGTTTGTACGTAAAACTGCATCGGGATGACCCGCCAGGACCATGTTGGGCAGGGCGGGAAGCGGTTGGGGCTTTTCCTGATAGCTGAACGCTGACAAGCTGATAGCTCCTCACAACGCCAGGTGGGTCGTCTCGCCCAGGTGCCCGAAATCGTCCGATTCCAGCAGCCAGTAGGCGGTGTCGTCGGCGCGTTCCAGCTCGAACGTCACGCGGAAGCCGCGCCCGTCGATCTCATACGCCACCGCGCGGACCAGGTGTACGGCGGACAGCCCGCTCTGGCTGTCGGCGATGGCGATGCGGTCCAGCAGCTCCAGGCTGAACACGTCCACACCCGCGAGCTGCACCCGGTCCGCAAGCTGCAGGCGTTCGGCGGCGAGCTGCGGCTCCTTGTGCCGCACGACGAAGTAGTTGGCCAGCGCTTCCCCGAAGACCGGGTCAGGCTGCATCGGCAGGTTGTAGGCGCGGCCCCGCACCTCGTAGGCGTACTGGCTGGTGATGTCGCTGCCTTCGAGCGTGATCGGGTCGTAGGTGCGGATCGGGCGTCCGCGCACGCGCAGCAGCGTGACGTACAGCGGGCCGATGGCGGTGTTGGTCAGCGTGATCGCGGCGCGGGTGGCCTCGATCTCGGCGCTGAGATCGAAGGCGGGTTTGTCGGTATAGTCGAAACCGGAGCCGTCGCTGTATTCGTTGACGGTGTAGTCGGTGTAGGGTTCCGGCGCGCTCACGTCAACGGCGGCGCAGCGTTCGGTGTTGTCGTCGTGGAAGTTGGCGTAGACCACGCGCTGCTGGCCGGGTGCCAGCCGCAGCACAGTACGCGCCCGCCATACCTCCTGCGGCGCGCCGACCGTTTCCACCGGGTAAACGGTCACCTGGGCGCGGTTGATCACGCTGTTGACGTCCAGCCCGATGTGCAGGTCGTCCAGCGCGCCATCGTCCAGCGTCAGCGCGACCGCGGTCGAGGGGGTCTGGCGCTGGGTGCGCGTGCGGAAGATCGCAGTGCCGTCCCGCGCCAGGTAAAAGCGGCCCCATACCGCCGCACAGACATCGCGCAGCGCGTCCAGCGCGGTCGTCTTTTCCGGCAGCCAGGGCGCGCCGTAGTGGTGCAGCACGTCGCCGTTGTCGCCAAAGTCGGTAAACAAGGGGAAGTACACGCTGTGGACGATGTCCTGCACGGCCTCATCGACGGGCTTGCTGTCTTCGTGTGCGACGCCGATCCGCTGCCCGGCCAGCCGCCCAATGCCATCCACCACCTCGAAACGCACCCGCCGCTCACCGTAGGGGCCGGATTCCGGCTCGATGCGCTCGATCCAGCCGCTGAACAGCGTCCAACTCGTTTCGCCGTCCCAGGTCCGGACCCGTAAACGGCGGCGCGGCTTCAGGAAGGGATAGAGCGGGCTGGCGGTGTTGCCGGGGCTGAAGCGGCGTGAGCGGTTATCCAGCACCACTGTACATCGCCCGACGCCCGCGACGGCGTCCCCGCTGCGCTCGAACCCGCTGCGGATCGAGATGTGGCGCGCATACGAGGTCTCCCCTTGCCAGGCTTCTCCGTTCCACTGCACTTCAACTGCAAAGATCGTGGCCATGTTGTCTCCTTTTTTGATAGCGATCAGCCGGTCAGCGATTAGCGGTCAGCATGGGAGGGTTTGCGTTACTCGCAAGTCGGGTAGCGCGCCTTTTGCGGGCAGGAAGGGGGATACCGCATCGCCGCCTGTGGCTCAAGCCGCTTCGCTACTGAAAGCGCACAGGCTACATCGAAAAAAAGTCTGCTAAAGCGACTCGTTACGCCCACTGCTAAACGTCCACGCTCGCTAACGGTTTCAGCGCTGAAAAGCAAAACGTAGGAGTCACTTGAGTAGCCTTCTGGACTATGTAGCCGCACGGCTTTGAGCCTGCGGCGGCGACGTGGTATCCCCTTCCCTGCCCGCAGAACATGCATAAACCGACTTGCGAGTAACGCATTGCCTACCCGGCCAACGGGTGAACTTTGCCCCCGGTACCACATCCGACCCCCGCACCTATCGACCCAACAGCGGTTTCGCGTGCCGATGCCCCCAGTGATCAATCCCCAAATCATGTCCGTATAACAACACACAGCGTTTATCGCGCGAACTGCTATTAACGAACATACAAAGGGGAGCCGCTTTTATGAAAAGACGTTTGGTGACGCTCGGTTTGCTGTTGTCGATGACGGTCGTGGCGGTGTTTGCTGCGCTGCCACCCGCTGCCGCGCAAGGCGATTTTGAGCGCGTCGAGTTGGAAGCCGCCGACGGCCTGGTGCTGGTCGGCAACTACTACGCTCAGCCCGAAGGCGAGGAACTGATGCCCGCCGTGCTGCTGGCCCATCATGGGTCGAGCCGCAAGGAAGCCTGGATCGACTTCATCCCGGTGGTGTACGACGCGGGGTATGCCGTACTGACCATCGACCAGCGCGGTCATGGCGACACGGGTGGCGGGATGGTGCCCGAACTGGGCAAGAACGATATCCTGCTGTGGCTCGAATGGCTGCGCGACCAGCCGGGCGTTGATCCCGACCGGGTGAGCATTGTCGGGGCCAGTCTGGGCGCAGACCTGGGCCTGCTGGCGATGGCAGAAGACGAGCGCGTCCCAACGCTGGTCGGCATTTCGGTGCTGACGCAGATCGAGGACATCGATACCGCGAGCGCGGTCGAGGCGATAGGGGAGCGGCCCCTGTTCCTGATCGGCGGCCAGAGAGCCGGTGGCGAAGCGGAAGCTATCCATACGTTACTGCCACTGGCCGCGGGCGACATCCAGGTGCGCCTGTACGACACCACCGCCTGCTGCACGTTCCTGATCATGATGAACGATGACCTGGCTCCGGCCATCATCGACTGGCTAAACACGCACGGCTAGCAGCGTTTTTTCGGAACGGTTTTTCGGGCTGCGCCGGTCACGCCGGACCGGTGCGGCTCTTGATACACTGACCACAACTGAATACCCCACAAGACGGGCCTTGTCGTTCCCATCCTCGCCGTCCCGTTGGGAGGAGATATGAAGAAGAGACTGTCGTCCATCGCGCTCACTCTGCCGGGCGCAATGCGCTTCGTCCTACAGGCGCACCCCAAGCTGACGATCATGGTTGCCACAGCACATCGCTGGCATCCTGTTGGCGTGATGCCTGCCCCCGGCGGGATTTGTCGTGTCTACGCTTTTGCATGGAGGAAACAGTCTTGAACGTGTTACGGTCTTTCACATTGTCTTGCACATTGCCCCGGTTTGTATACCTGCTTGTCGTGCTGTCCTTGCTGATCGCGGTTGTGGTGCCGGTTGGGGCGCAAGATTCCCCGCCGGAATCTCCGCCGGAACCGGTGCGCGTTGAGATCACGGCGTCCGATGACTGGACACTGGTGGGCAACTTCTACGCTGCGCCCGAAGACGCGCAGGACGAAACCGGCGCGCCGGTGGTGGTGCTGCTGCACCAGGCCAACAGCCGCAAGGAAGCGTTCTACGAGGTTGCGCCCGCACTGCAAACGGCAGGGTACGCGGCCCTGGCCATCGATCAGCGCGGCGGCGGTGAAACGCGCGGCAGCATGACGATTGAGAATTCAGTGACAGATGTGCTGGAATGGATCGCGTGGCTGCGCGAGCAGCCGGGTGTTGATCCCGACCGCGTCAATGTGCTGGGCGGCAGCATGGGGGCCAACATTTCGCTGCTGGTCATGGCGCGCGACGAAGGTGTGGTGACGGCGGTGGCGATGTCGCCCGGCACCAGCCAGGGTTACGGCGTGTGGGACCTGGAAGGTGTGTTTGATGACATTGGCGACCGCCCGGTGTGGCTGATTGCTTCCCAGCGCGACGAACCTAGCGGCCCGGATACGGAGGTCCTGTTCACCCAATCGACGGGCAACATTCAACTGCGCATGATGCCGCGCGGCTCGCATGGCACCGGGATGTTCATGATTTTCCCGGACCTGCTGCCGTCCATTATTGGCTGGCTCGATGCGTATAACAGGTAAGTCTCACCGCCTCTTTGTTTGAGGAACCGGGACGGGCTGGTCACCTGTCCTCACATTCCTATCTCCTCCCTGAAAGCCCCCGCTTGCGGCAGACGTAAGCGGGGGGCTTTTTTGTGGTTGGATACCGTCAGGGGCTGATGGCGAGCTGCCAGTCGTGGAAAAACGTCGCGCCGTGGTAGTCGATCCCGGCGTAGCGCACCACGCCCGCCTGCACGGTGCAGCGCAGCGCCACCGCCAGCGCCCCGTCCAGGGTGGGCTCACCGGCCAGCGCTGCCGCGTAGGTGTCGATGGCGTCCGCCAGCACGGGCAGCGCGCTACCCAGCCCGGTTCCGCCCGTGACCGGGGCCAGCAGCAGCATGTGCGCCACCCGCACCGTCAGCGTACCGTCGGCAGCGCTGAAGCGGCTGGGTTCCAGCCCTGGCCACGTCCCGCCCAGTTCCGGCAGGATCAACAGCGCGGGAAGCTGCGCCCCGGTCAGTGCGTCGGGAGTCTCGTCCGGCGGAAAACTGGTCACGCCCGTGACCGGCACCGCCGCCAGGTTGGTTAGTGCTGTGGCCAATATGCCCATGTGGTTCTCCTGTAGTGGTTGGTGGTGATTAGGCCGTGTTGACACCTGTCCTCAGAAGTGCCCAGGGCGGGGCAAGCCCGCGCCCCTACAAAACCGCTGACCTGCTGACGGCTGACCCGCTGACCGCTCGCTACGCCACGCGCAGCCGGACGTAGGGGGCCAGCGCCTGCTGCACATCATCCGGTAGGGCGGGAGGCACGACGACGTGACCGCGCAGCCCGCCCTGGTCGCGCACGAACCCGGCGTCCTTCTGTTTGTAGAGCCAGGCCGCCACCCGCAAACACACCTGCCGCACATCGTCCGGCGGGCGATAGACATTGATGGCCGTGCCCTGCGCGTGTGCGGCGGGCGTGGTGCCGTTCGCTCCGCGCGTCACGGTCAGCGTGTTCGTCCCGGCATCGACCGCCGTCACCGCCAGGTATTCGTCCCCGATGCGCAGCAGGTGCCCGACCGCGAAGCGCGCCCAGTAGCCGGTCGGGTCGAGGCCGTCGGCGTCATTGACCGTGAGCGTGGTTGCCGCCGTATCCAGTGGATCGTTCTGCACGCTGTCCCCCGATGCAGCCCAGGCTTCCTGCCAGCGGGGATGAAAGCCCCAGGTGCCCTCGACATGGATGGCGTGCACCGGGTCGCCGGGGTGGACGAAGACCGCCTGCGTCCGGTCCAGCGCGATGCTGGCTTTGACCGGGGCGTTACCCGGCAGCAGGTGGTAGCTTTCGGCGGGGAGGGTGCTGCCGTCGCCGTTAGTCAGCGTGAACAGCACCAGTAGGTCGCGGTCCAGCGCCAGGTGCGCCGGGTGCTCGCAGGAAAAAACGCGGGTGGCGCGCTGGGGATAGAAGTAGCGCCCGGTGTAGCCTTCGATCAGCCGTGACGCTGTGTGCAGCAGCATCAGCAGCAGGTCGTCGTCGCCGGTCTGGGCGCTGGTCAGCCCCAGGTAGCGGCGCAGTTCGTCGTGCGTAGCATAAACGTTCATCGTCCGTCCTTTTTGGTAGTGGGATCGAGAGTGATCTGTCCTTCGGTTTGACACGGCCCGGCTGTGCGCCCAGGACATCCGTTCATGAATTTTTCATGAGTTTGTAAAGCGTTGTGGCCAAACACTATGATATGATACGTAGTACAGTCAAAGCGGTGAAGTTAATATGGGGATGTGCGGGCTTGGCGAAGACAACGTTCCATCTTACTCAACACCCCCTCAAGTGCGCCCAGTGTGGGTCGTATGCTGCGCCGCACGAAACGCAGTGTCCCCAGTGTGGCTATCCTATCGCACCGCCCACACCTGAACCGGCGGAGACCGGCCCGCTGCACCGCGAACCGTCCGTACTCAACGGAGTGGGGACCGGGGATGACCGCTTTCCGCCCGAATCGAGCGCCGTCTTGCAATTCCTGCCCTCGGCGGTGTGCATTTCGCTGGCCCTTGACCACCCGCATATCCTGGGGCGCGGATACTATGAGGGCGTGCACGCTTTTGTGGACCTGACCGATCTCAAGGGGCTGCAGCACGGCGTCTCGCGCGCCCACTGCCGGTTGCAGCGGCAGAGCGCGCATCTAGTGGTGGTGGACCTGGGTAGCGCTAACGGCAGCTATCTCAACAGCGAACCGCTGCTGCCGCACCGCGAGTACGTGGTCGCGCACGGCGACAAACTGATCCTGGGCACGCTGCATCTCACGATTTCGTTCAGCACACGCCAAGACGCCGAGTAACCGGGCTGCTCCCCGGTCCGCGCGTTCGCGGCTGGTCGTGCATTGTTAGCAGGTTTTAATCCGGTTTTTATAGCGCGCCACCGTTGATCCCTGTAATATGGTAATTACAGCATCAAAAAAGAGGGGAACAGATTGCTTTATATGTCTCACGGGAACGAAACGCCTCGTCATCTGCCCAACCACCTGGTTGAGTGTCCCCGGTGTGGGACGCACTTCCGGCCAGATAACGACGTGTGCCCGACGTGCGGCCATTCGCACACAGATATTGACGAAACCAAAGAGCAGATCATCACCGAACTGCTAGAGCGTACCCCTTTGACCACGCCGCGCGGAGCCCAGCGCCGTACCCTGCTGGACCCAGGAGCGCAAGTATTCCTCCAGTTTTTGCCCTCCGCCGACTGTATAGCATTGTCCGATGACCCGATCACGGTGCTAGGACGCGGGGAAGACGTCTTTAATTTGAACAGCTACAACGCGCTGCAGCATGGTGTCTCGCGCAAACACTGCCGCCTGGAACGCCACCCCCACCGTTTGATCCTCACCGACCTGGGCAGCACCAACGGTACCTACCTCAACGATGAACGCCTGATCCCGTTTCACCCCTATCCCGTTGCGGATGGCGACAAACTGATCCTGGGCACGCTCCACATTTTTGTCACCGTCTCTTCCTAACCGCTCATCGCCGGTTGCACCGGGGCATGTGTTGCAGGTGCAGCTCCAGACGACCATCCCGTCTTTACAAACATTAACGAATAAATCATCATGAGTTGATGTACAATAGTGCCATCAGGTTATTTGTTGATTCGTGGGAGCATCACCTCATGACACCTATCACTACTATGCCCATCGGTGGGCGGTTTTTCTCGTGCCCGCGCTGCAACTACCCCTGTCCGCCAGGGGATGATGTGTGCCCGGAATGTGGCACCTCGCTGCGCCATCCATCGGCGGAGATTTCCGCCCACGCTCGCAGCGGTCTTCTCGAACGCGAACGCCTGACCACCTTTGCCAGCCAGGCCCAGGTGATCTGCCAGGGCGTGCCCGGCGGCCAGATGCTTACGCTGCCGATGGACCGCCCGGTGGTCTTAGGGCGGGGTGCGCTGTCTATCGCGGGCGAATTCGCCTGTGACCTGACGGAGTTCAATGCGCTCGAGCACGGTGTTTCGCGGCGGCACTGCCAGTTCAAGCGCCAGGGGCACCAGCTGTGGGTGACCGACCTGGAAAGTGCCAATGGCACCTTTCTCAACGGGCAGTTGCTTTATCCGCGCCAGGGCTATGTTGTGGCGCACCAGGACCGGCTGATGTTGGGCGAGCTGCAGTTCGTGGTCTTCTTCTTGCCAGCCCCATAGGTGCCTTGCCGGGGAACGTGGCGGTTGCAGGCGGGGAACAGCCGTAGCGCGTCGCGGGGCACATTCACGAAAATTTGATAAACGCGGCGGCCTTCTTGGGGTAAGATGAAGGAAGATGGGTTTTGTTGTTGCACAAGGCTGGAGAAATCGCTATGCCCAATGAACGTACGATACCGGCGTCGCTGCACCCGGTGAAATGTCCGCGCTGTGACCACTACTGCCGCCCCACCGAGGCGACCTGTCCGCGCTGTCATGCGTCGCTGGCCGGCAGCAAACCGATTGGGTTCCCCGATGAACTCCCCGCGCGGACCATCACCGCACCTTTGGACCTTACACGGCAGGCGAATTTTCCACCCGATGCGCGGCTGGTGTTGGTGTTTTGGAAAGCGGCCCATGCCCCGTTGACGCTGGCGCTGGATGGCCCGCTGGTGTTGGGGCGCGAAGCACTGACTATTTCCGGCGAGGAGGCATGTGATCTCTCGCCATTTGATGCGCTGCAATCGGGGGTCTCGCGGCGGCACTGCCTGCTGCGGCGGCATGGCCAGAACTTGTTTATCACCGACCTGGAAAGCGCTAACGGCACCCACCTCAATGGGCAGTTGCTGGTGCCCCGGCAGGGCGTTATCCTGGCCCACGAAGACCGGCTGACGTTGGGTATGCTGCGGTTGCTGGTACATTTCGACCCGGCCCCGGTGGGCTGAGCGATTGTTACGGGATTTCACGAATTTTTCATGAAATTCTAACTGCGATGTGAGGCCCTCGTGGTATACCATTAGCTCAACAACACCATACATCATGGAAGAAATCTCTTCCAAGCAGGGGCCTTATCATGTCGAATACCACCATCCCGGTTAGACCTCAATGGTTACCGTGTGGGCAGTGTGGCTATCTCTGCCGCCTGGATGACACTCATTGTCCTCAGTGTGGCGTAGAGTTGACCCCGCGCCCATCTCCGACGGTCGAACTCAACTACCGCCCCGTTGCACTCCCGGCTCGTCCCCAACGCCGTATTGCCTTTGCCCCAGAAGCCAACGCTATCCTCCAGTTTTCACCATCAGAAGCATGTGTGTCATTGCCGCTCGACAAGCCGGTCACCCTGGGGCGCGGCGAGGCGCGCGGCGCGGATACGAAGCTTGACCTCAACGACTTTGGCGCATTGCAGCATGGCGTCTCCCGGCAGCACTGCCAGTTGAAGCGCGTCGGGCAGCAGCTTATCATTGTGGACCTGGGTAGCGCCAACGGCACATTTATCAACGGCGACTTCCTCAAGCCAGACGAGGAACGCCCGCTCGCGCACGGGGATATGATCGTCCTCGGCGCGCTCACCGTGCACGTCTTTTTCAGCAAATAGAAGTTCTTAACCTACTTAATATTTGTAGTCTTTTTGTTGTAGCTCCTTTTTTGCAGCACCTTTGTACCACCTTATGGTTCCCCTCGCGCCCAACGAGGGGATTCTTTTTGTGTGGCAGGCGGGCGGACGGCTGCCCGCCAGGGGATCACACCGCGCAGCCGGAGCACACCCGCCTGCCACACAGAAGCAGTTATCTCACACTATGCACTTGTTAAGGTGCAGGAACGGGCAGGCATATGCACGTGTGACCCCCTGCACAGCGGCCCGCCGATACGGTATCCCGGTGTGCGCCTACACCGTGATGTTGTACAGCACGCTGGCTACGTCGTTGTCGAAGGGCGCGAAGGCCAGCCGCACCGTCGCCACCATCTGGTAGGCGTCGTAGTAGGGCAGGTAGCTCATCGTGGCAGCCACCCGGCGGCGATAGCCCACCACCCAGCCGGGCCGGTAGACACACACCCCTTGCCCCAGCGTGTTGCCGGTCGAGTCGGCCTTACCATCGGCCTGGGTGAGCGGCATCTCGGACGACACCAGCACCGGCACACCGTCCACTTTGGCGATCTCGCCGTTGATCACCGACGCATACGGCCCAAACTTGTCGACTGTCGCCAGGCTGGTGTCGCTCAGCAGCGCAGCATACGTGCTGCCATCCACAATCCACGCGCAGTCTTTGGGCCGCAGCGCATAGCGCCCCGGCATCAGGAAGCGCGTTGTGCGCAGCAGCGCCACGCTCGGCGCGCCGTCGGCGTCCTTTGTGTGCTGGGCCAGCGCCAGCTTGCGCAGCCCATCAAACGCCAGGTACTTGGATTTGGCGGTTGGCGCAGCGTCGTCACTGTTGATGTTGCCGGTCGCGGCGGTGACCGTGTCGCCGTTGAGCAGCACATTATCAATCGCGTCGGCCATCACGCGCAGTGCCTGCTCGCGGTAGAGCGAAATCAGCGGGATCACGGCGTCCTCGACCAGTTCCGCCGAAAACCCGACCCGCAGCGCCAGTTTCTTGGCTGTCAGCGTCACACTCCCGGAGCCGATGGTGCTGTCCGGGATGGGATTGGCGTTGGCGGTGGCCAGCGACAGGTCGTCCTCGTCCGTCGTTTCGCCCACGAAGTACACCGTCGGGTCGGTGCCGGAAATGGGCAGCTCGAACGGGTTGGACGGCATCTCGATCACGCGGAACAGCGGCAGGACCACGTTTTCGGCGCGTGCCTTGCGCCACAGTTCGCTGGACCACACGTCCGGCACCCATTCCTGGCCGAGCGTTTCGTTGGTGGTGTGCATCAGTTCGTCGGACTTGATCGGCAGTTCGCGCACTGCCGCTGCGTCGAGATCACCCTGCGCGACCGCCTGGTAAGTCTTGTCGGCCAGTTCGCGCATGAACGCAGTGCTGGGCGTCCACTGCCCGGAGCGGCTGAGCCAGGTGTGCATAAAGGCCATATCCACCGCGTCAAGCTGGGCGTAGCGGCTGCGTACCGCGATGGTGGGCGCGCGTTGGGGCGTGGGCTGCGCGGCGGGCAGGCGTTTGATGCCGGTGGGAAGCGTTTGGTCGGTCATAATTCCTCCTGTTGGTTCGGTAACGGATGGTGAGTCAGGGGCGGATGCGGCAGGAACGGGTGCGTCGAGCCGGTCCGGAGACAGGCCCAGCGCGGCAAAGGCGGCCTTGACCGTCACGGCGTCGGTGTAGCGCGGTTCGGCGGGCGTGGGCGTCAGGCTAGCCTCGACAATCGGCCAGCGCGTGATGTGGCCGTCCGCCGCCACCTCGACCAGGTGCGGTAGGCTGCCGCTGCTCCAGCCGAGCGCCTGGCGATACACCAGGTCCAGCACGTTTTTCGCCCAGCGGTTGCGCAGGTCGAGCTGAGCTTCGACCCACACGCCCACATCGTCGGGCTGCATGACCTCGATCTGGCCGATGATGTCCGGGCCGAGTGCGCCGTCCAGCCCGTGCTGGTAGAGCACCGGGCGGCGCGGGTACCAGTCCAGCCCCAGGTCGGTGCCGGGCGAGAAGTATTCGCCGTGCAGGTCGCGCTGGGCGGCGTCGCCCCACACGACCAGGTAGCCACCAATACGGCCTGCATGAGCGGCGTCGGCGTCTAGCGCTTTGACCGTCGTGCTGGCCAGGGCGCGGATGGATGGGGTGGATGGGGGCATATTCGCTCTCCTTTGGAAGGAACGTTGTGTCCCAAACGGACGCTGTGTCCCACGCGCCGCACGTTAAAACATGCGGCTATGATTCTAGAAAGTCTGCTCAAGCGACTCTTTCCCTGCGCGGATGCCCGCTGCCGACCACCCGCCCGTCGTGCGCGAATCTACGCCGACACGGGAGTCCCTTGCAGTGGACTTTCTTCCGCTGTAGCCTGTGCCTTGAGTCACAGGTGGCGAAGACGGAGCGTGTTCGTCCTTGAGATGCGGCCTGCGCCACGGCCTGAGACAACGTTCATGGGCAATGTTCATGGGCGCGGTTCAGCCGGGTGTCTTTATCCTAGCACAGATGTTCGGGTGTGTCTTCGTCTGTAGGTATTGAAATTTGGGAGTGAGCGCTTACCGACTAAAGTGAGGGGAAAGCGGGGGAGTGGGCTGCGTACAGGGGCCGTGCGCAGCGATCTTCGCCCCATGCAACTACCACCCCCGCCAGGC
>JAADYV010000386.1 GCA_010092855.1 Chloroflexota bacterium
CCACCGATGCCACCGATGCCACCGGTCAGGACGACTATGTGGTCGATTACACCACCACCTCCGGCACGGCGACCCGCTGGATGGCCGGTTACAGCGGACCGTTCGGCTACCCGGACATGACCGCCAACGACGAAAAAGCGCTGACCTACACCACTCCACCACTGGAGGTCGATACCGAGCTGACCGGGCACCCGGTTGTGCACCTGTGGGTAACATCCAGCGCCGACGACGGTGACTTTTTCGTGTACCTGGAAGAAGTCGAATCCGATGGCACCGCAACCTACCTGACCGAAGGGGTGCTGCGCGCCTCCCACCGGCAGTTGTCCGAACCGCCGTTCGAGTACATGGGCCTGCCCTTCCAGCGCAGCTACGCCGCAGACCTGATGCCGCTGCCCGCTGGCGAACCGGTCGAGCTGGTGTTTGACTTGCAGCCGACATCCAACGTCTTCGACGCCGGGAACCGCATTCGCATCACGGTCACCGGTGCCGACGCGGACAACTACCGCACGCCGGAACTCGACCCGCCGCCCACCGTCAGCATCTACCGCAGCGCCGAGTATACATCGTACATCGTCCTGCCCGTCATCCCGGCGGAGTAGGGGAAAAGGGTTCAATCCAATACCATTAGAAGCGGACCGGTACCTGGTGCAAGTCTGTCGCTTTGGCGAAGCATTGTGGAGAACCGAATGGCTGATGAAAACCAAAACCCCTTGGAAAAGCTAATCGGATTCTTGTTCCGATTGCGGGAAGAACGCATTTACTTCACATTGGAGCAAACTCGTGAGGCGATCATGGTACAGGTTGTCATCCCCGGCGAACGCTGGGAAGTCGAGTTTTTTGCCGATGGGCATGTAGAATTGGAGCGTTTTATCAGTCCTGGGGAAATCGAAGATGAAAATGATCTCAACCGGCATCTTGAGCGATTAGCAGAGTAACCTGCAACGTACTACAAAACACAGGGCGTCCCCGCGTTGGAGACGCCCTGTGTTTAGGATAACGTTACTCAGGCTGCCTGCGACGGGCAGTTGAACTTAGGCTCCGAGGCTACCAGGATTCTGACCACCCTGACCTTGTCCCTGGCCACCCTGCCCCTGGCCACCTTGACCCTGTCCCTGGCCGCCGGAACGAAATTGACCAGCAGGACCCTGGCCACCGGGCATACGTTGGCCCTGACCACCTTGACCAGCGTTCGGGCGCAGGTGGAAGGGGCTGTTGAAGCGCTCGACCAGGAAGTCGTGCAGGCCGTCCAGCATTTCCTCGCCCTCTTCCGGCGTCAGCGTGCCATCTTCAACCGCCTGGTTGATTTCTTCCGTGATGCGGGCTTCGGCTTCCGCGATCACCGCGTCACCAGCCAGGCCCATTTCCTCGGCATACTCGGCCAGCGAGTCCGGCGTCAGCACTTCGCGCATCACCTCGCCCGGTTCTACTCCGGCCATCTCGGCCAGCACGCTGAGTGCGGTCGCGTCCAGCCGGTCACCAAAGCGGTTCTGCAGCGGGGTCGGACGGTCTGGCAGGGTTGCATTCATAGCGGTATCGACGCCCTCGGCCACCATTTCCAACATTTCCTCGCCGCGTTCGGCAGTGATGTCTTCATCGGCCACTGCCTGCGTGATGCGTTCTTCGGCCTGCGCCAGCACTTCAGCGCTGACCGCTTCGGGATCGACGCCGTTGGCCGTCAACACTTCGGCCAGCGTCAGCTCATCATCCCGCATCTGCTGCAAAATGTCCTGCGGGTCGAGGCCGGTCGCTTCGGCAGCGGCCTGCAACAACGCACCCGCTACATGGTCACGGCCACCGCCACGCTGGCCACGCGGCTGGCCGTCCGGCCCCTGCGCCCCAGCAGTTGCCACCACGCCCAACGCCAGAACACACACCAACACCACCACACCACTCCGCATTATCCACTTGTTCATTGTGATCTCCTTGCTTGAACTCGAACTGAATTGTCCCGATTATGGCGCGAAAGTGTGAAACACCTGCTGGGAATTTGTAAATTCCTGGTAAAATGACCGGCGGAGTAGCACATGCCCGAATCGCGCGCGCTATCGCTTGACCAATTGGCCGCCCTATTCGGTTTTGCGCCAGAAGATGTAGCGCTCAACCGCCAGGGCTGTTTCAGCCTGCGCCAACGCCAGGATCTGCTGTATCGCAATCTCGGCGTGGTGGTCAGGAGCGTGAGCGTGCTGCTGTTGGGCATCATCCTGGCTGTCACCTTGCGAACACGCGCGGACCCGGCTGAATGGTGGGTACTGGTGCTGTTGGTGAGTTTTGGCGGACTGCTGCTGATCATCACCGGTTGGCGCGCACTGTTTCCCACGGTGCAGGTGGCGGTGGGACCCGTCGTTCGCGCTGGAAATTCGGCTGATCCGCACGTGCAGGTGGGCGAGCACGAGTTCCGCATTGCGCGCCGACGGTGGCAGCGTCTGCCGCCCGCCCTACCCGGCAGCTACTGGGTGCACCACACCAGCCACCGCCTGCTGAGCATCGAGCCACAACCGGTCTCCGACCAACCTTCGCGGTATGTCCGCGCTGAATAGACCACCTGGCCTCTGCCAAACAGGGGCAGATTACCGGTGCCGTGCGGTGGGCCCTGCGGTACAGTCATGTAAGCAGTCTGATTCTGGAGATCACGATCTCAAGCAGGCGAGGATGCACGCCTTCCCCGACTCTGGTACGTATAGGGATATAGCACGGATCAGGATTGCCAACCGCTCCGCGTCCGGGCGATAATTGGTATGGATGGACAATCGATTACGAAACTAGGCATTCAGGTCATAATCACCATGCGCCATGTCTTTCTCAGCTATTGCCCCACCAGCAAGCCCGATATTGAGTTGATGCACCGGCTGCGGCGTGATCTTCGGGCCGAAGACCTGGATGTGCTGACGGATGAGGAACTGGTCGGCGAAGCGATTGAATTTGCTATCGTATCTGCTGGAGCCATGATCGCTATCCTGACGCCGGAAGCCGGTACTTCTTCCACCGTCACCCGGCACCTGCAACTCGCTCACGACTACGGGGTGCGCATCTTCCCGGTGTTGGCAAGCGGAGAACCTCACGACGTCGTACCTCCCGACCTGGACGCAACCTTCCTGGTCGATATTCGCACGCGCTACGTCAGACCCATTGGGCACGACCTGGTTCCGGCCCTGTACGCCCACCTCGATGCGGATGCGCAAAACACCTCGACCACCCAACCCAGCGCCAGCCAACTAGCCACTCTTTTTGGCTTTACGTTGGAAGAACTGGAACTCAACCGCTCCGGCAAGCTAAGCTCCCGCCAGCGCAGCATCTATCGCCAGGACGCACGCCTGTCGTTCATCGCGGCGCTGGTACTGGGCCTGCCTGCGCTGGGGGCGCTGGTGGCCGTCGTCCAAACTGGCCTGCACTGCCTGCGCGTGAGTCTGGGCGTGCTCAGTCTGTTGCTGGGCTGGCTGGCCATTACGCTGTTCTTTGCGACTATTCAATACTTGTTCGGTAGAATAAACTGGGCCGAAGGGGAACTGCGACGATCCGCCGAATGGACCCGGCCCTGGATCGAAGTCGGCAACGAACGCATCGATATCCCGCTAAATATCTGGCAGCGCCTGCCCACATCTTACCCCGGTGAATTTCGCGCCTACTTCGACCCCATGGAAGACCTGTTGAGCATCGAACCTGTGAACGAAAACGAGGACCCGTGACCATCGATCTGTCAATCTTGATTGTGAGTTGGAACGTAGCCGATTTGCTGGCAGAATGCCTGGACAGCATCGCAGCGGCACCAGTGCAGCGTGTGGCTCCTGACAGTAGTACCAGCAGCGACTCTGGCCCGTGTGTAGAGACTATTGTGGTCGATTCGGCCAGCAGCGACGGCAGCGTCAAAATGGTCCGGGAACGGTATCCCTGGGTGCACCTGATCGCGGAGGAAGACAATATCGGCTTTGTGCGCGGCAACAATCGCGCCCTGGAGGTTGCGCAAGGCCGCCACTTGATGCTGCTCAACCCGGACACCGTCGTGCACGGGGATGCACTCAACCAGCTAGTGGACTATCTCGACGCGCACCCGGCAGTGGGCATCGTCGGGCCACAGGTGCTAAACGACGACGGCACCACCCAATC
>JAADYV010000387.1 GCA_010092855.1 Chloroflexota bacterium
AGAGAGTGCGGGTCACCGGCTGAGAGCCTGCACAGTGAGCCTATCGCGGAAGGTCGCTCCTGAGTTGGCACGCTGAACGTCAAACCCAGTTTGATCTGCGCACAATTAGGCGTGTCCGGGTTCGCCCGTTATCGCGACAACGAGAGCCTGGCCCACAAGAACCACAACCGGCCAGGAATCAAGGTGGTACCACGGAAGATGGCGCGCTCTTTCGTCCTTGCACAGGATGACGAAAGGGCGTTTTATTTTGGGTTGGGATGGCGATGGCAAACTTCAACGATACATCAACGTTTTATGACGCGTTTGCGGAGGACTACCAGTTCTGGTATCGCGACTGGGATACTGAGTTGGAACGCGAAGGGCTGAACCTGCGGCGCTTCTTGCGGCCCCACAACGTCCAGACCGTGCTGGATGCGTCGTGCGGTCCCGGTACTCAGGCGATTGCCCTCGCACAGCGCGGGTACGAAGTGACCGCTGCTGACCCCAGCCCTGGCTTGTTGGAACGCGCCCGCAGCAACGCGGACCAATACGGTGTGGAAGACCGTATCACGTTTGTTGAGTCGGACTTCCAGAACCTGCACAACTGCTGCAACACTGGTGCGTTCGACGCCGTGATCTCTAAAGGCAACTCGATCCCGCACTTGCTCTACGACGAGCAGATCGAAGAAACGCTGCTGATCTTTCACGAACTGCTGCGTCCGGGTGGACTGGTGTTGATCGGGATGCGCGACTTCGAGACGCTGTTGATGGACCGGCTGCGCTTCTGGCCGGGCCGCGTCCACGACGAACCCGGCGAGCAGATTATCACCTTTGACGTGTGGGACTGGGACGACGGCCCGCCGATCACGGTCACCGTCAACAGCTTCATCGTGCGCGGTAGTGGCAATACCTACCGTGCCACCAAGCACCCGGTGGTGTTCCGCGCGCTCACTGCCGAGGAAGTCGAAGTGGTGATATCGGAAGTTGGCTTTCACTCATTCCAGGCCGAACGTGACCGCTGGGAAATGGTCATGACAGCCATAAAAGAGTAATGCAAAACGAAGCTCATTTGGTCTTGTGTTGGTCGCTGTTGAGATAGGGAAATGTAGGGAGGTGATGTCTCGTGTCACTTGTTGATGATAGTGTAACCAGCGTCTCTATCGTTCCGTCCGGCGGGGCATTGCCCGGCCTTAAACCCTGACAAAAAGCCTGCATCACAAGAGGGAGTTATGACGACACCATCTGAAATGCCCAAAACCTTCGACTTCGCCACCGCTGAGTCTCGCCTGTACACGTGGTGGCAGGACAACGGCTGGTTCAAGCCGGAGGTGCACCCCGACGCCGAACCGTTCGTGATCAGCATTCCGCCGCCGAACGTGACCGGCGCGCTGCACAACGGCCGCGCCATGTTTGTCAGCCTGGAAGACCTCATGATCCGCTACGAGCGGATGCGCGGCAAGGCGTCGCTGTGGGTGCCCGGAGCCGATCACGCCGGGATTGCAACCCAACTGCGCGTTGAAAACATGCTGCGTGAAGAAGGCACCAGTCGTGAGGAGGTCGGGCGCGAGGAATTTCTGCGCCGCACCTGGGAATGGAAGGCCAAATATGGCGGGCGCATCACCGAGCAGTTGCGTCGCCTGGGCGCGAGCTGCGACTGGGACCGCGAACGCTTCACGCTGGACAACGGACTCTCGCGCACCGTGCGCGACGTGTTCGTGACGCTGTGGGAGCAAGGCCTGATCTATCGTGGTGCGCGCCTGATCAACTGGTCGCCCGGCCTGCAAACCGCCGTCAGCGACATCGAGGTGGAGCGCGTCGAGGAGAACGGCCATCTCTACTTCTTCAACTACCCGGTGGAAGGTGGCGAGAGTATCCCTGTGGCTACCACGCGCCCGGAGACCATCCTGGGCGATACGGCGGTGGCCGTGCACCCGGAAGACGAGCGCTACCAGCACCTGATCGGCAAAAACGCCCTGGTGCCCATGCTAGATCGTCCCATTCCCATCATCGCCGACGAGTACGTGGACCGCGAGTTCGGGACCGGCGCGCTCAAGATCACGCCCGGCCACGATCCCAACGACTACGAGATCGGCCAGCGCCACAACCTGGAGTTCATCAACATCATGAACCGGGATGCGACGCTGAATGAAAACGCGGGTCCCTATGCCGGGTTGGATCGCTTTGAGGCGCGCAAAAAGCTGTGGGCCGACATGGACGCAGCGGGCATGGTGATCGAGACCAAACCGCACACGCACGTGGTGCCCCGTGCCCAGCGCGGCGGCGAGATCGTCGAACCGCTCATCAGCACGCAGTGGTTCGTGACCATCCACCCGCTGGCCGAACGCGCCATCGAAGCGGTACGCACCGGCGCGATCAAGATCGTGCCCGAACACTTCGAGAAGGTGTACTTCAACTGGATGGAAAATATCGAGGACTGGTGCATCAGCCGTCAGTTATGGTGGGGCCACCGCATCCCGGCCTGGTACTGCGACGACTGCCACGAGATCACGGTGGTGCGCGAAGACCCGACCGAATGCGCCCACTGCGGCAGCGCAAACATCCACCAGGAAGAAGACGTGCTCGATACGTGGTTCAGCAGCGGCCTGTGGCCCTTCAGCACACTGGGTTGGCCGGAAGAAACCGACGACTTCAAGCGCTTCTATCCCACCTCGATCATGGAAACCGGCTACGACATCCTGTTTTTCTGGGTGGCGCGCATGATCATGATGGGCCTGTGGTTTACGGAAGAAGTGCCATTCCATACCGTGTATCTGCATGGGCTGGTCAGAGACGAGCACGGCAAGAAGATGAGCAAGTCATTTGGCAACGTGATTGATCCCATCGAGATCGTGGAGAAGTACGGAGCCGATGCGCTGCGCTTCACACTGCTGACCGGCTCGACACCCGGCAACGACATGAACCTGGCCGAGAGCCGCATCGAATACAGCCGCAACTTCGGCAACAAGCTGTGGCAGATGTCGCGCTTTACGTGGTCCAACCTGGAAGGCTACACGCCGCGCCCGGTGCCGGAACGGGATCAACTCGACCTGCCGCAGCGCTGGATTCTCAGCCGCCTGCATCGTCTGATCGGCAGCGCCCAACGCCTGTTCGATACCTACCAGTATGGCGAAGCAGGCCGCCAGATACTCGAATTTCTGTGGAGCGAATTCGCCGACTGGTACGTCGAGATCAGCAAAAATGCGCTGTACGGGGATGACGTCAAAGCGCGCGAAAGCACGTTCGATACCCTCGTGCACGTGCTGGATAATTGCTTGCGGCTGCTGCACCCCTACATCCCGTTCATCACCGAAGAGATCTGGCACTACCTGTCGGTGGGAGATGATCCGCTGATTCTAGCGGAGTGGCCGCAGCAGGACGAGCGCTTCCTCGACGACCAGGCCGAAACGGAATTCGCCATTCTGATGGAACTGGTGCGCGGCATCCGCAACGCCCGCGCCGAATACAAAGTCGAGCCAAGCCGCCGCATTAGCGCCCTGATCGATCCCGGTGCACAAAACGGTCTGCTGGATAGCCAGCGCGCCATCTTTGCCCGTCTGTGCAACGTGGAGCAGATCACGCTGCTTGACGGCGGGCAGGCAACGCCAGAAAAAGCGGCGACTATCGTGGCCGCCGACGTGACCGCTTACCTGCCACTGGCGGACCTGGTGGACCTGGATGCGGAACGGGAACGTCTCAGTGGAGAGTTGGATGACTTGCAGCAACAGATTGTACGCACAGAAAAGCTGCTGCAAAACGACAACTTCGTGAGTAAGGCTAAGCCAGAAGTGGTCCAGCGCGAGCGGGACAAACTCGACGCGCTAACGGCTAGCCGCCAATCGGTGGAGGAACGACTGGCCGCGCTCGAAGGCTAACAAGGTTCAAGACCAAACACAGCGGGCATCGGTTTCGGTGCCCGCTTTTTCACGCTTGGTAATCAACAAGCGTACAGAATGCGCTTGTGTTTTACCCAGCATTATCTCCGGAGTTTTCATTCTCGCGTAACTTCATATACAGCGCACGCCCCGCCTTTTGCGCCGCCTTGCGGACATCAGGGTCCGGGTCGGTATGAAACATCTCTTCCAGTAGCTTGTAGGCGTTTGTTGCCTCCAACAAAGCTAACTCTTCAATCGACTTGATCCGTATTTGTGGGTTTTTGTCGCTCAAGCGCGACAGATGATACGAAATCATCCGCTCTGTTGCTGACATTTCAAAGTCCCTCTATGGTGTTCGCCCGCTAGCACACCGCGTTATCTGCGCCGGTGCCGGTTTTTCGACTGTTTTGCTTTGGCCAGAATCTCGGCTGCCCGCCGCCGTTCTTCTTCCGAGACCGCCGGTTCGGCTTCTCGTTCTTCTTCCAACGCTTGCCGGATAGTACCGTAGTAAATGGCTTTGCCCGTCTGCTGGGCCAATCCGCGCAGCGCTGGTTCGGGGTCCATTGCAAACACCTCCGCTAGCGCTGGCAGGGCCACAGGGCTGCCCAGCAATTCAAGCTCCAGAATGGCTTCTTCGCGCGCGGCAGGATTAGGGTGTTGGAGTAGCTCCAACCAGCGTGCCAGTGCCGGGTTAGCGTCACTCATGGCTCAGTCCTCCTGCGCTGGCCCCGGTGGCAGTGCCGGAAACGCATCGTCCTCTGGCGGCAGTTGCTCGGTAAACGTGCCAGTTTGCAGCGCGTCGGCCATCTTCCGCCGATATTCCTGTTCGGTTGCATACTGCCGCACTTTCAGGTTGCGCACGTTCTCGATGTTGAATTGCAGCGATGCCAGGAAGCGCTCCTCCAAATCTGGCGACAACGGGCGCTCGAACATCTCTTCGACAGCTTTTTGGGTAGAATGCCCGCGTTGGTGGGCCTGGAAGATCAGCCGGCCAGCCCAGTTTGCCACCTCGCGCACCCCTGGTTCCGGGTCATGCTTATAGATCCAACGGATCGCGGGCAAAGCGCGCGTCTCTTCAACCATCGCCAGAATGCGCAGTACGGTCACGCGCACGTGTGGGTCAGGATCGCGCAATTGCTCCGCCAGCGTATTGATGTCCATGCCGCCTCCCGGTTTGTCTTCGCCCTCAGTATATCAAAGGTGCGGCTGGTCGTGCCAGGGGAGCCTTCGTGCTATAATGCTCCCAATTCAAGCATTAGGTTATATCTGGTCTTCTGGGGCAAGCCAGATCGCTTGCCTATCGCGCTAACCGGGTTTGCCTCTCTGGACCTGGGTGGTGGTATGAGGAAGGACGTCGTGATCGAGCAAGCCGTGATTCTGGCCGCCGGGCGCAGTACCCGGCTGGGTGAGTTAACCCAAGACCGCCCCAAGTCTATGCTGCCTGTACTGGGCAAACCAATGGTTGTCCGCGTGATGGACCGGTTGCGTGAGGCTGGTGTGCGGCGTTTTGTCGTCGTGGTGGGCGAAAACGAAGGCGCAGTTGCTGCCTATCTCAGCACTTCGTGGTACCCTGGCGTCGACGTGAAGTTCGCGCTCCAGGCGATCCCCACCGGCACAGTCGACGCCCTCAAACTGGCTGTCCCGTACATCACCGGGGCGTTTCTGTTGACTGCCGTTGATAACTTCACCACGCTCGAACACATTCACGCGCTGATGGATGCCTTCGATGCTGCACCAGATCACATCGCCACCCTCAGCCTGATACCCGCCGAACCGGACGAGATTCGCACCTCTTCCGGGGTGGTGATCGAGGGCGATCTGGTTGTCGCCATCGAAGAAAAGCCCGCCGAGCCACAGGGATCATTCGCTTCGTTCATGTTCTATGCTTTTGCACCGCGGTTCGTAGACTACTTGGCAGGGGTCAAGCCCTCGGCACGCGGTGAGCGCGAGATCGTCAGCGCGATTCAAGCCAGCATCGAGGACGGTCATCTTGTCAATTATGCCACCACGGATTGGCGCTTGCATCTAACCACTGAACGCGATTTGCTGGCGATCAACCGGTGGTTTCTGGAGGAAGACCGCGATACGCATATTCTGAGCGAGATTCCCGCCTCGGTACACATTACTCCCCCGGTGCGCATCGATCCCAACGTGACGGTTGGGCCATCCGCTCGCATTGGTCCCAATGTCTACCTCGAATCCGGGGCAACGGTTGGTCCGCGTGCCGTGCTGCAAAACAGCATTGTACTCACGGGCGCAACGATTCCTGCCCAACAACACTGTGACCGGCAGATCGTGGCTCATAATGTTCGCATTTCCTGAACATATCTGCACATAGGAGAGTTCGCTTGATGTTGAAACGACGTTTGGTTTTGCTGATTGTGCTGTTGCTGATCGTGCCATTGGCGCTGGTGGCGTGTGGTGGCGATGATGACGATGACAATGGCGATGACGGCAGTGGCGATAGCGGCGGCGCAGCCGCCACCTATACTGAGATCGACACCCTGGCCGCCTATCAGCAGTTTGGGCAGAGTGCCGACGCGGTTCTGATTGATGTGCGCCATCCTCAAAACCCCAACGAATTTGCCACTTTGCCAGCCGATGACCGGGCTGTGTTGATCGAGTGGGATGATGCGGATGGCAGATTTGTGGGGGATACGAGCTTGTTGCCCAATGAAAAAGACACCCCCGTCTACGTGATCTGCAATTCGGGCAATCGCAGTGAGCGTGCGGCGGCGGTTCTGGTCAACATGGGCTACACCACCGTGTTCAGCGTTGATGGTGGTATGCAGGTCTGGTCCAACATTCAATCTGCACCGCAATAATCGCCAACCCTGCGTCCGCTGCATGATAGAATTAGTAAAAATAGATTTAGCGAAAGGAGGCGGACCGTGCTTGAGATTGTCAATCTCGATCAGCACCTTAAGAAAAAGGAGTGGAAGGCCCGACGCTCCGGTTATCGACAGCGGCTATACGACTTGCAGAAAGCTGCATTTGATATCGGATTACCCACCATCGTCATCTTCGAGGGCTGGGACGCCGCCGGGAAGGGTACCTGTGTCCAGACGCTGACCTCGCGACTGGACCCGCGCGGCTTCACCGTGTGGCCGATTCGAGCGGCACGCACCTACGAGAAGAAGCGCCCTTGGCTGTGGCGCTTCTGGAACAAGCTGCCCAACTACGGCCACATGGCCATCTTTGACCGCAGTTGGTACGGGCGCGTGACGGTGGAGCGCATCGAATACGGTCTCCCCCAGCGAGACTACATGCGCGCCTACAACGACATTGTGGACTTCGAACGCTTGATCGCGGTGGACGGCTACGTGATCGTCAAGTTCTTCCTCCACATCTCCAAAGACGAACAGGCGCGTCGCTTCAAAAAAATCGCCAAGGACCCGCTTGAAAGCTGGCATTTGGAACCCGAAGACTTTGAGCGCCATGCCAACTATGACCTGTGGCTGCAGGTATATGAGGAGATGTTGGAGCGGACCGATACCCGCGTTGGTCCCTGGACCATCGTCGAGGCAACAGACCGCAACTTTATGTTGGACAAGGTCTACCGCACCCTGATTGCGTCTATGGAGGAAGCGCTCGCGGAACATGACGCGGTCCCGCCCATGATCAGCGAGGCGGAAGCCCTGGGAGCGTATGAAAATGCTTGAGACCGTTGATTTGACCCAGGCGCTGGAACCCGAAGAGTACAAAGTCGAGTTGATCAAACTGCAAGTACGGCTGAGCCAGTTGGGTTTTCAGGTGTATCAGCAGAAGCGCCCGGTGATTCTGGCTTACGAAGGCTGGGATGCCGGGGGCAAAGGGGGCGCGATCAAACGCGTGACGGAGCGACTCGACCCGCGCGGCTACGTGGTGCACGCCATCGCCGCGCCCAAAGGCGATGACGCCGAACACCATTACCTGTGGCGTTTCTGGCGGCGGCTGCCCGAAGCCGGGCAAATCGCTATCTTCGACCGGACATGGTATGGGCGCGTCCTGGTCGAGCGCGTCGAGGGCTTCTGCACCGAAGACGAATGGCGCCGCGCCTACCGCGAGATCAACGAGTTTGAGCGCCAGTTGGTGGACTTCGGCACGATCCTGGTCAAGTTCTGGTTACACATCAGCCAGGAAGAGCAGTTAGCGCGCTTCGAGGCGCGGCGCGACACCGCCTACAAATCGTGGAAGCTGACCGACGAGGACTGGCGCAATCGGGACAAATGGAACGCCTACTCGGAGGCAGTGGAAGATATGTTGCTGAAGACCAGCACGACAGTCGCGCCCTGGTCGGTGGTGCCCGCCAACGACAAACGGTTTGCGCGGGTGTTTGTGCTGCAAACGGTGGTCGAAGCCCTGGAACGCGAACTCGACCTCTTACAGCTTCAAGATGACCCGCCGGGCAAGCAGAAGAAAAAGAAGAAGAACTCGAACTCATCAAAAAAATGACAGTCGCGTTTTTCCGTAAGATATGCAGCAGGCGATCCGAGAATAATGGAATCGCCTGTTTCGTTTGGAGTTGGATGTGGACCGGCTTACGACACAGCCGTCTCCGCCAGAAAAGCGTTCAACGTCTCAATGATCAACGCCTGGTCCGTGATCCCTTTCTGATCCATGAGCGCGCCCACCGTGCCCCAGTATACCTCACCGCAGACCACGCATAGGATACCGCGCTCGACCAGAAAACGGATCGCCGCCGGGTAGTCATCAACCAGGTCTTCCACCGGGGTATCGCGGTTGACCAGCGTAACATGCGACATTACAGGTCCAGCAGCCGGTCAACTTTGGGACGGTCGAAGCCCACGATGATCTTGCCGCCGATGTCGATCACGGGTACGCCCTGCTGCCCGCTGCGGCGCACCATGTCTTTGGCGGCGACCGGGTCCTTGCTCACGTCCACGTCACGGAAACGGACGCCGCGCTCACGGAAATAGCGCTTAGCGTTGTTGCAATGTGAACATGTTGGGGTCGAAAAAACGATCACACGTTTCTGTTTCGGCTTGCCTTCGGTTTTCTTGGCCATCTAGAACTCCTGCTGTTTTCGCTGTTGCGATCTTTGTCGATGCGATTTTCGCCTATGCGAATGCTGTCATTTCCAATAGATGCACGACCACAGCAAAAGTTTCATGCAGGAGCCTGTTCGCGCCTATTCGTCGTCTTCTGGCCGAAATTCGCGCAAATCCAACACCTTGTACAATCGCTCGCGGACAGTGTTGGGTATTTCGGGCGCAGGTAGCTGGTGGTAAAGCGTGACGGTCTTAGTGAAGGTATTGACCACCACGCGGCAGTTCTCACAGTGTTCCATGTGCGTTTCCAGCTCGCGGCACAGGTCATCGTCCAGCGTGCCATCGGCATAATCCGACAGGTTATCGATGTAACGGCGGCAATCGTGTGTTGCATGGTTGTCGGCAGCGGGTTCTGACGTCATCAGTTTTGTGCTCCGTTTCCATACCGCGCGAAATACGTACTGAGTTCCTCGCGGAGCTTGAGCCGCGCGCGCATCAGGCGACTTTTCACCGCCGAGATCGAGAGGTCCAGCGCATTGGCTGTTTCTTCGGTCGACAGCCCTTCGATATCTCGTAGGATGAACACGCTGCGCAGCGTGACCGGCAATTCGTCCACCGCGCGTTTCATTTCTTCATGGGCTTCGTCGCGCAGCAGCGTTTCTTCCGGCAAGCAGCAGAAGTCGAAGAACTGGCGCGGCAGTGTGTCGCCATCGTCGCGCTCAATTGGCTCGTCCACCGATACCTGGACCGGTTCCTTCTTGCGCAGCCGCATCAACGCCGCGTTGGACGCGATGCGATACAACCACGTGCTCAGGCTGGACCGGCTCTGGAACTTGTCGATGGCCTTGAATGCGCTCAAAAACGTTTCTTGCAGCACGTCTTCGGCGTCTTCTTCGTTGCCCATCATGCGCAGTGCCAGCCGGTAGATGCGGCTCGCGTTGTCTTCGACCAGTTGTGCATAAGCAGTCTGGTCCCCAGCTTGCAATCGCGCCACCAGTGCGGCATCATCGGCTTGTGTCATGCATCACTCTTGTGGTTAAAAGCGAGTCTACGTTGTGACAATCATAACGCAGTCGCCCCGTGAACCCCAAGAGGATCACGCTGGTATGTCATTAGATGCACATTAAAATCGGCAGGTTGCGCGCAACGCAGGGCACTCGCCTCGCATCTTTATAAACATCACATGTAAGGTTAAGGATCGGACAAGGGAAGGAACGCTTATGGCAGAGAAGAAATCCACTACTGTTGTCTGGCGCGACGACATGATTTTTACCGGGTATAATAGCGGGTACACTGTTCCGCTGGATGCCGTGAAAACGCACGGTGGCCATGACGCCGGGATCAGCCCGATGGGTCTGATGCTCACCTCGCTGGCAGGCTGCACGGCGATGGACGTGATCAGCATTCTGCGCAAGAAGCGACAGAACGTGACCGGTCTGGAAGTGCAGGTCGAGGGAATTCGCGCTGATGAACATCCCCGCGTCTACACTGATATCAACGTTCATTTTGTTGTCACCGGCCACGATGTTGACCCCGCTGCCGTCGAGCGCGCCATCGAGCTTTCACGCGATAAGTACTGCGGTGCTGCCGCCACGCTGCGCCACACCGCCCAGATGACATATACCCACGAGGTTATCGAAGACGAGAGCGACGCATGAACCGCGAAGAAGCCTGGCAGCTAGTTACTGAATGGACTGCATCCGAAAGCCTGCGCCACCACATGTTGGCCGTTGAGGTCGCCATGCGTGCCTATGCCCACCATTTTGGTGAAGACGAGGACCTGTGGGGCGTGACCGGCCTTATCCACGACTTCGACTACGAAAAACACCCCGACATGACCGCCACCGATGGTCATCCCTTCACCGGGATGCAGGTGCTGCGCGAGCAGGGTGTCGATGAAACCATCGTCAAGGCTGTTGCCGCCCACGCCAGCGAACGCACCGGCGTCCACCCCGAAACGTTGATGGAAAAATCGCTGGTGGCGGTGGACGAACTAACCGGCTTTTTGACGGCAGTAGCGCTGGTGCGGCCCAGCAAAGACATCCGTGACATCACCAAGATCGGCTCCGTGCGCAAGAAGTGGAAGGACCGCAGCTTTGCCGCCGCCATTCACCGCGAGGAGATCGAAGAGGCTGCCGAAGCCCTCGGTGTCAATTTGTGGGAAGAGCACATCCCGCGTGTGCTGGAGGCAATGAAGACTATCGCGCCTGAACTCGGTCTCGACGGCTCCGCTGTTTGATTTGATCGTGCATTCTATCCAGGGCAGGCATATACTGAAGATAGCACCTGCCCTGAAACTTCCTCTAGTTCAACACCACCAGGAGGACTGGTTTCGTGAACATGCTGAGGCTCATCCGCGCCAACGGTTGTGTTCCCCTCGTTCCCCTGTTGCTGTGGAACATCTTTTTCACCAGCCAATTGCCTTCCGAAATCAGTTCGGGATTTGACGAGGGCATCCCCACCTGGATATTACTGGGTGAGAGTGTGTTCCGCATCGCCATCTTTGCCCTCCCCATCTTTGTGCGGATCAACATCTCGACACCGGTGGGCAGGCGTGGCCTGGTTGTTTTCCTGGCGGGCACAGTGGTCTACTTCGCCGCCTGGATACCCTTGATGGTCGCGCCAGATTAAGCCTGGAGCGAAAGCCTGCCGGGGTTTACGGCTCTGGCCTATACGCCCCTGATCTGGCTGGTCGGGCTGAGCCTGATGTTTGAAGCGTATTATTTCGACACTCTGCGCTATTCCCCCTGGCACTATATCGTGCCGGCGCTGATCTTCACCGGCTTCCATCTCACACACGCGGTGATCGCTTTTTACCAGTGAAGATAATACGGGATAGCACCCAGTGTCCGATCTTTTGTTTCCCCTGGCCCCTGTTTTCCCCTTAGCGCGAAAAATCCTCTTGCCATATGCCCCCGCTTCGCGTTATTATGTCTCAGTTTGCACGTCATAAATTGCTGTTTGAGAGGAACGGGATATGAGAGGTTATCGCGCCTGGCTGGTGCTGATTTTGGTCGTCGCCGCCACCGCTATCTGGATGAGCCTCCCCGGTGAGCGCAACATCGATGTCGCCGGGATTACACGGGATATCAGGGTCGTGCGCGGGCTGGACCTGGACGGGGGCTCGCGCGTGCTGCTCGAAGCTGCCCTGAGCGACGACCAGCTTGACGACGACAAAATGGACCAGGCCAGGCTGAACGTGGAGCGCCGTGTGAATGGCCTGGGTGTGTCGGAAGCCCTGGTACAACGCCAGGGAGACAAGCGCATTATCGTGGAACTGCCGGGGGTGAAGGACGAGGCTGTCGCGTTCGAGGCGATCAAGTCCACCGGCTTGCTGGAATTTGTCAACTTTGCAGGCGGGGTTGGCACTGGTCTTGAAGAGGGCACCTGCATTCTGACCGATGCGCGCCAGGCTATCGTGGACAGCCAGTTGGAAGAAGGCGAAATCCCCGACTATAGCTGCTCGGCGGAAGAAGCCGATGGGTTGCCGGAAGAGCCGGTGTTAAACAATGGGGTGCCGTTCACGACGGTGATGACCGGTGACGGCCTGGCCGATGCTGCGGCAGTGCCGGCCCAGGTTGGCACCCAGTGGCAGGTGAGTTTCAGCCTGGAAGACAACAGCGCTGCCGACGCTTTCACCGGCTATGTGGCTGCCAGCGCCAACCAACCGCTGGCAATCGTGCTGGATGGGCGGCTGATCTCAGCCCCCAACATCCAGTCGGACCTGGCCTCGTCGGCTGCTGCCGGGACGATGGATGGTGGCGTGATTACGGGTAACTTCACGCGGGATGAAGCGCGTGTGCTGGCCGCCCAGTTGAAGTACGGTGCGCTGCCCGTGCCGCTGAACATTGTCGCCTACGACACCATCGGACCTAGCCTGGGTGAAATCTCGGTCGAGCGTTCGATCCGTGCGGGCATTATCGGCGTGGTCACGATCTTGATCTTCATGCTGGTTTATTACCGCGTGCCTGGCATTGCGGCTAACCTGGCACTGATGCTGTTTGCCGTGATAAACTTCGCGCTGTTCAAGTTCATCCCGGTCACGCTTAGCTTGCCTGCCATCACCGGTTTCCTGATCTCAATTGGTACGGCGGTGGACGGTAACATTCTGATCTTCGAGCGCATGAAAGAGGAAATCCGCGGCGGGCGCAAGATGGAACGCGCAATTGAAGCCGGGTTTGACCGTGCCTGGACGTCCATCCGCGACTCGAACATCTCGACGATCATCATCTGTTTCATTCTCTACTTCTTTGGCAACGCATTCGGGGCCAGTGCCGTACAGGGTTTTGCCATTACCCTGGGCCTGGGGTTGGTGATCAACCTGTTCACAGCCGTGGTTGCCACGCGCGTTTTCTTGCACACCATCGTGCTGGTCGCGGGCAAGCGGCTCGAAGCCCAGCCGCGGCTGTTGGGCACGTAAGGCGGGAGTCAGGCAACTATGTTTCAATTTGCACAACGCCGTAAGTTCTACTTTTTGCTGTCGGCCTGCATCATCCTTCCTGGCGTGCTGGCGATG
>JAADYV010000057.1 GCA_010092855.1 Chloroflexota bacterium
ATCTTCATTGCGCCGATCAACCAGATCGACGCCGACATCGACGCGGCGCTAGTGGATGAACTGCGCAGGCTGGACGGCGTCGAACGAGCCGTTATCGTGCGCTATGTGGATGTCCTCGCGCCTGATTACTCGGACCTGCCGCCGGTCAACCTCGTCGCGCCGGACGGGGACGTGACCAGCCGCCCGCGCAAGTTTGACTGGTACGACAGCCCGTATGACGAGTATTGGGACGCATTAGCCGCGGGGGATGTGATCGTCAGCGAGCCATTTGCATTCCGGCGCGACATCACGCGCGACAACAACACCATCACCCTGCTCACGGATCGCGGGCCGCAGCCATTCACCGTCGCGGGCGTGTACTACGATTACACCACCGACCAGGGTGCAGTGTTCATGCACCACGCCACCTACCGCGCGTTTTACGATGACCCGTTTGTCTCGGCTATTGCGCTGGACGTCGAGCCGGGGGTGGAAGTTGACGCCATGCTGGACCGGCTGCAAACCGGGCCGCTGGCGGGCACCGGCCTCGACGCACAGAGCAATCGCGACCTGCGCCAGACCGCCATCGAGGTGTTTGACCGCACCTTTGCCATCACGGTGGCACTGCGGCTGCTGGCGACAGTGGTGGCCTTCATCGGCATTTTGAGCGCGCTGCTGTCGTTACAACTGGAGCACACACGGCAATATGGCATCATGCGCGCCAACGGTATGACGCCGGGCCAATTACGCCGCTTCACGTTTGTGCAAACCGGGCTGATGGGGAGTGCGGCGGGTTTGCTGGCGCTGCCGGTCGGCGTCGTCCTGGCCGTGATCCTGGTGTACGTGATCAACGTGCGGTCTTTCGGCTGGACGATGGACATCAGCTTGCGACCGCTTGAATTCCTCCAGGCATTTGCGGTAGCGCTGGTGGCAGCAGTAGCCGCCGGAGTCTATCCTGCCTGGAAGTTATCCAACTTAATGGCTGCTGAGGCTTTAAGGAGCGAATAAAATGAAATTTCATCCATCTCAATTGTTTTCCACCTATAGCATTGTCGCCCGCGACCCGGAAACCGGTCAACTGGGAGTTGCCGTGCAAACGCACCAGATGTGTGTTGGATCGGTGGTCCCCTGGCTGCTGCCGGGAGTCGGAGCAGTGGCCACGCAGTCACTGGTCAACATCAGTTTTGGGCCGATGGCGCTGGCCATGTTGATGGAAGGCGTTTCTGCCCCGCGCGTGATCGAAGCGTTGGTCGCCACCGATACCAGCGCGCACCAACGCCAGGTGGCCGCCATTGACGCCAATGGCGAAGTCGGTGCATTTTCCGGCGAAGGTTGCATTCCGGAGTTCGGGCACCACGTTGGCGACCAGTACAGCGTGCAGGCCAATATGATGACCCGCGATACCGTCATCACCGCCATGACCGACGCCTACGAAAACGCAGACGGCGACCTGGCCCAGCGGATGTTAGCGTCCCTGGTCGCGGCGCAGGCAGAAGACGGTGACATTCGCGGCAAACAGTCGGCGGCGCTGCGTGTTGTTTCCGGAGACGTGAGCAAACCGGATTGGGACACGGTCTACGACCTGCGCGTGGATGAGCACGACCAGCCGGTCGAAGAACTGGCGCGGCTGGTGCGGCTGCGGCACGCTCAACTGACCGATTTCCGTGGCGATCAGGCCATGAGCGCCGGAAACCGCGATGAAGCGCTGGCACTGTGGGCAGAAGCTCGTGCCGAAGCGCCGGAACTGGAAGAACTGGCCTTCTGGCAAGCGATCACGCTGGCGGATGGGCACGCGGACGTGAGCACTGCTGCCGAGATTCTGCGCCCCGCTTTGGCGGACGAACCGCGCCGCGAGCACTGGCTCGACCTGATCCGGCGGCTGCAGGTGTGCGGTTTGCTAGAACGAGATAACGCCGCTGACGAGTTAATTCAAGCGCTAGGGTAGATAGGGAAAATCGGATGCGTACACTGGTGATTCTGGTTGTCGTGGTGGGTCTGGCGGTCGGTGCCGGATTGGTGTGGCTGGATCGCAGCCGGGAAGAAGACAACACCGTCACAGCCAACACCGACCTGCTAATCACAGAAGATGTTGACCTGTCGCAGTTCGAGCGCGCCATCGGCCCCTACGACTGGCAGTTCCCGGCGGATCACGGCCCGCACCCCACCTTCCAAACCGAGTGGTGGTACTACACCGGCAATCTCGCCGACGACAGCGGGCGGCGCTTCGGCTACCAGTTCACCATCTTCCGGCGCAACATCGACCCGGCGGGCGTAGAATCCGAGTCCGAATGGCGCACCAACCAGCTTTACCTGGCCCACTTCACGGTGACCGACGTGGCCGGAAACCAGTTTTTCCATGACCAGCGCTTGAGTCGCGGCGCAGCCGGGCTGGCGGGCGCAACCACTGACCCGGTGTATCGTGTGTGGCTGGAGAACTGGGAAATCACCGCCCTGAACGACAACGCTACCCAGACCCAGATCACGGCGGCCACTGACTCCGCTGCCATCGACCTGACCCTGGAACAGGTCAAACCGCCGGCGCTGCAAGGTGACAGCGGCTTGAGCGCCAAGAGCGCCGAAGTCGGCAACGCCAGTTACTACTACTCGCTTTCCCGCTTGCTGACCAACGGCACGATCACCATCAACGGGCAGGCGTTCACGATCAGCGGCGCGAGCTGGATGGACCACGAGTTCAGCACCAGCGCGCTGGGCCTGGATGCCCAAGGGTGGGACTGGTTCGGGTTGCACCTGGACGACAACCGCGAACTGATGCTGGGGCAAATCCGGCTGGTGAATGGCGGGATCGAGCCAGCGTTTGGTGGCTTGTTGGTCCGGCCCGACGGCAGCACGTTCACGCTGGAGTCATCTGACTTGACGATCATGCCCAGCGGCACCTGGACCAGCCCGCACACGCAGATCACCTATCCTGCCGGGTGGGAAATCACGGTGGATATCGGCGAAGCGGAGCCGCTGCGCCTGGCAGTGACACCGCTGATCGATGACCAGGAACTAAACGGCGAGGGAATTGTGTACTGGGAAGGCGCAGTACGCATCGCGGGCGACGCAGCAGGCTACGGTTACGCTGAACTGACCGGCTACCAGGACGCCATGCGCGGGCGGTTTTAGGGGATCACACGCAGGGGGCACAGCGCACGTTTTGCCCCCTCCTTTCCTTGCTCATCCGGACAGGTGGTGTTTGGCTTTGGACTGCACCATCGTCACCATGCCCATCAGCCCCTGGCCTTTACCCATCGAGATATCCTTGCCAAATATCTCCAACACAATGTCCGGGCTGACCTCGGTCACCTGCTCCAGCGGCGCGCCGGAGAGCGACTGATCCAGGATCACGGCCAGCGCCATCGCCGACAGCCCCTGTGGATTCTCGACCGCAAAGTGGAATTTGAGCGAGTCGTCGTCCTGTGGTTCGGCCCACACAAAGGCTTCTGACTCACAAAACGGCACACGACGGTCTTCCGGATAAGGCGCGGTAGCGATGCGCTCTGGCACCGGTTCGAAACGATCCGCCAGGTCGATCAGCAGTTCAGCGCGTTCGCTGCGCGTGGTCACAAACGCAAAATCGTCGAGCACTTCTTGTAGCTTGTCGGGAATCGGCATAGTGGCTACCGCTCCACCGGCACATTGACCAGGTTGCCCCACTCGGTCCAACTGCCATCGTAGTTGCGTACACTCTCGTAGCCGAGCAGGTAGCGCAGCACAAACCAGGTGTGGCTGCTGCGTTCCCCAATGCGGCAGTAAACCACCACGTCATCGTCCGGGGCAAACCCCTGTTCGCCTTCATAAATCGCGCGCAGTTCGCCGGCAGGCTTAAATGTGCCGTCTTCCGTATTGACCGCGCGGTTCCAGGGCACGTTGCGCGCGCCGGGAATATGCCCACCGCGCAGCGCGCCTTCGTTGGGATAATCGGGCATGTGCAGCCGTTCGCCGCTGAATTCCGCCGGGCTGCGCACATCGACCAGCGGCAGCCCGCGCTCGACATGCTGCAACACATGATCACGGAAGGCACGAAGCGCGCTGTCGTCGCGGTCCGGGGCAGGGTACTGGGTGGCGGGGTAGGATGGCTTTTCGCGCGTCATCTCGCGCCCTTCCTGCTCCCACTTGAGCCGCCCGCCGTCCATGATCCGCGCATTGACGTGCCCAAAAAGCTGGAATACCCAAAAGGCATAGGTCGCCCACCAGTTGTTCTTGTCGCCGTAGAATACCAGCAGCGTATCGGGCGTCACGCCGATGCGCGACATCAGCGCTTCAAACCCTTCTTTGCGCAGATAATCGCGCCGCAGCGGATCGTTCAGGTCGGCAGTCCAATCCACTTCCACCGCGCCGGGAATGTGTTTAGATGTGTACAACAGCGGGTCTTCGTTGGACTCGATGATGCGCACGTTGGGATCGTCCAGGTGCGCGGCAACCCACTCAGTAGAAACCAGCACATCGGGGTCAGCATAACCCCGTTGGGAGATATCGTTCATATGTTGTAACTCCTCACCGAAATAAACTAAATAATCATTTATATTATAAACCATCTCGCCCGAAACGTCCGGTTAGCAACCAGTTTGCTAACCGTTGATGAGGGCGGTATAGTTCGCAGCGTGAAGGTCGATGGGAACCAACCAACGGGAGTCAACTGTGAGCAACGAATCCAAGCAGTTCAAAATTGAGATTTCCCCCGAGCCAGTATTGCTAATGCTGTATTACCTGTTCCTGCGCCCGCAGATGGTCAAGTGGGGCACGCGACTGGGCGAATCCCAACGCCGCCTGCCCGGTGACGAGCGTATCCCCAAGCCCAACATCCAGACGACATTGGCCGTCAACATTGATGCGCCGCCGGAAGCTGTCTGGCCCTGGCTGGCGCAGATGGGGCGCGAACGCACCGGCTACTATGGACTGGACGTGCTCGATAACCAGGGTATCCCCAGCGTTACGTTCATCCGCCAGGACATCGCCGCGCCGGAAGTGGGCATGGCAATGGACGGCGGATACGAGATCATGGAACTAGAACCGAACCGTACGCTTTT
The DNA here is from genome assembly GCA_010092855.1 of Chloroflexota bacterium. Lineage (GTDB taxonomy): Bacteria > Chloroflexota > Anaerolineae > Aggregatilineales > Aggregatilineaceae > TC-15. The sequence continues at coordinate 5,010 of JAADYV010000057.1, forward strand.
GTTCGGTGGCTACAGCCTCCAACAACCACCGGGCATTACCTACGATCTGACGGCGCTGTTTCTGCTCGAACGCCAGCGCGACGGCGGCACCCGACTGCTGGTTCGCAGACGCGCATTTTACTACGGGCTGCTGGGCATAGTCTATGCTTTCTTCCCACCGGTTGAAGTCCTGCAATTCGAGTCAGGGCGGCGACAACTGCAAGCGCTCAAGCATTACGCCGAGAGCATGGCGCACCTGCAAACCCCGCAACCGCAGCCCACCACAGACGTATAATGGGATAAGAAAAGCAGCCTTACACAATTTGAACGGAGGAAAAACGGTGAACCCTGAACGACGTCTGTACCGCTCAACCAAAGACCGGATGTTCGCGGGGGTATGCGGTGGAATTGCGGAATACCTGGAAGTGGACCCCACACTGGTACGTCTGGTCTTCGTCGCACTTACCTTGCTTAGCAGCGGGGCAGGGCTGGCCATGTATGTGATCATGATGTTGATCGTGCCAGAAGAACCACGCGACGTACAGCCGACCCAGCCCTATAAGGCCAAACGCGCAGACTCAGAGGAACCGGTGGTGACATCCAGCATACCGGTGCCCAACGACACCGACTCGTCCCAGTCCGACGCCTGAACACCCCCCACAAAAAAAACCGGGAACGCACCTATTAGCTTGCGTTCCCGGCCACTTACATCGTGCTAGCGATCCCCGGCCAGATCGGGTTCCAGCGTCATCTTGTTCGGTTTCTTAGGCGATCTTTCGCGGGCGGTGGACTTAGTCACGCGGCGCAAAGCGGCTGCCCGCCGCTGAACATCGAGCAGGCGACTGCCATACAATGGGTAGGCCAGCAACATGCCAATCCCCATCACCACCGCCAACTGGGGCAGGATCGCTGCAAATACTCGAATCACGGTACCAACTGTTTCCGGCTGCGTGGTCAAATCGGCATTGTACCCTGCCTGTCGCAGACTTTCGCCCAAAATCAACCCGGCAACTGCCGGCGGGAGGCGGTAGACAAAACCCAGCAAGCCCCGGTACATCCCTTCGCGGCGCAGCCCGGTACGGACGTAGTCATCGTCCACCACCTCGGCAAACAGCATATCTGGCCCGATGACCGTCCCCCCGATTGCAAACCCCAGCAGGGCCAGCACAACCATCGTCGCTTCAATGGTTTGGACAAACAACAGTGGAACAGCACATGCTGCGGCTGAAACCATCGAAATCAACATCCCCGTGCGCGTGCCATACAGCCGGATGACGTACTGCCACACCAGCAGCGATGCTCCCGCCGACACTAGCAAGGCAATCAACAGCGAGGTCAGTTTTTCGTCCGCGATGCCCAGCACGTACTCGGCGTAAAAGGGCATGATGGCCAGCATCACGGCCAGCACAAAGCGCGTCGAGAAGTTGATGAACAACACAATCAGGAAGGTCCGGTTGCCGACCACAACCCCGACCTGGTCCCGCAGCGATGGGTTCTCCTGTTGGGCATATGCGCGGTTTTCGCGGATGCCAACCAGCGAGGCCAGATACATCAGCGAAGCCAGCGTGCCCCACATGGCCGCCAGCGCGCCCCACCCGTATTTCCCGTAAATCTGCGGCGTCAGTGCGACTGCCAGCCCATTGCCCAGCAAGAACCCGATCAACTGGCGCACACTGGTGCCCCCCGCGCGATTGCCGGTATCGTGATACATCTCCGGGAACAGCGCGTCCTGGTTAAGCGTGATCACGCTCTGCAGCATGTCGTAGATGCTAATGACAACCAGGAAGTAGACCATCAGGGCGGTGGGATTGGTGAGTTCGACCGGCGGCAGCCAGACCAGGGCAAATGCGACCGCCGTTGGCACAGCCAACACGCCAATATAGAAGCGCCTTCGTCCCCACCGGGTATTCGTGCGATCCGATAGCCACCCGGCCACCGGATCGTTGATAGCATTCCAGAATCCAAATGCAAACCAGCCGCGCCCTACCCAATGTGGAGGCAATCCTCGGACATCAGTGTAGAAATACTGCACATAGGTGTTAAAGGTCCAATACGTCAACAACCCCGCTGCGTTACCAAATGCATAAAATACTGTGCGCCAAAGTGGTACTGTCTCGCGTAGCTCACGCTCATCCAACTCTTCCAGCACCATGCCAGTCACTCAGCTCACCTCCATAAACGTCCCCCACCATTATCGACCAGAATCTACCAACTCCACATTCAATGTGTACGCCCCGCTTGTCGTGCCGTCCTCCCGTTCATACCGTGATGCCACCAGGATATACATATCATCGGCGGGCAGTTCGAATCCCTCGATCAAGGCATTTTGATCAAAGCCACCACTATCGTCGTCAAAAACAATTTGCTTCCGGTCGCCATCCAACAACGTAATCAGGGCATCCAGGTCACCTGACACGCGCTCCATCGACACGCGAATGACATCCCCCTCCTGCCCCAAGAAGATATATTCTTCCGAACTGTTCTGATCGTCAATCATGCCGCTAACTGTCGAGTTGTAGATGATCTCCAACGCCTGGTCCCCAACGATGCCAGGCCGCCCGGTGAGTTGGAGAGTGAATTCGCCGTCGATGTTCTCGTCCTGGTCCAGGCTGTGGGTAGCAACAATGTAGTACCGACCCGTCGCGGGCAGCGAAAAGGCCACGATACGAGCGTTCCGATTCTGGCCTGTGTTATCATCCTGCGCCATACCAAACTCGTTGACATCCTCTACCCGGACGAAGGGATCGAGATTGCCTGCCTGCGCGGCCATACTTACCGTGATCACATCTCCACGCTCGCCCGTGAAGTAGTAGTAGCGCTGCGGTACGTCCGCATCGAGCGCGCCCGCGACCGTCACGCCATAGTCCATCAGCCGCGCTGTCTCCAACGTTGCTCCCAGGTCTTCTTCGGGGATGCGATCCACTGTCAGGACATAACTGCCTTCCGATGTTCCAGCTTCATACCCAAACCGTGTCGCCAATACCAGGTAAATTCCAGGCTCAAGGACAGTGTAATTGGCGATCCGCGCGTCCAGGGTGTTTTCGGACTGCGGATCATCATCGTTGGATCTAAGCACAATTCCATCAACAGTCGTCAGGTCTACCAACGGGTCCAGGTCGCCGGAAGTGCGCTGCATAGAAATGTTAATCACATCGCCGCGTTCAGCCTGCAAAAAGTAGAACACCAAAGGTCTATCAGAAGTTATGCGACCAACAACGTTGTTACCATATTGCAAAAGAGTGGTTTGGGTGCCATCGGTGCCAACCCGCTCGAGCAGCAGTTCATACTCGCCAGTGGTGCTGCCCAGCGCCTGGCCAAAGCGCGTGGCAATCACGAAATAGCGCCCTTCCTGCGGCAGCCGCTTCGAGACGATAGCGGCATCGCGGCCCGAGCCATTATCGTCACTCCAGGCCACAATGTTGCCCTCTTCGTCTGTCAGTAACAGAAACGGGTCGAGGTCGCCATCCGTGCGCGCCATGCGCAGCGAGATGACGTCATTTTCCAGGGCTGCAAACGAATAGACCCGGCGGAACGTGTCACCGTCTATTTCGCCACGGACCGCTTCCCCGAATGTAAGCCAGGCTCCGTCCTGGTGTGGGGGAGCGGCCACCACATCCGAACCGTCACCGATACCCCCAGCCAGACAGATAACCAGCGCCACCAAAACCCAACGACCCTGCCACATGTGTTTCCTCTATCGTGCTTCAGTCTATTGTGCTTCTACCGTAACCGCTACTGAAAACTGGCCTTCAGTGCTGCCAGCATCCAGTCCATAGCGCGTAACCGCGATCAGGTATTTACCCGTTTGGGGCAAGATGATGTCTACCAGCAGCGCTTCATAGGTGCCCCCCAACGGGCTGTCATCGTTGGACGCCACCAACACCCAGTCGTCGCTCACCGCCTGATACAAATACAGCACCGAATCCAAATTGCCGCTCAGGTGATCGATTGAGATAGTAACAACATCAGCCGCATTACCATTAAATACGAAAAAGGCCAGGTATTGGTCACTCGTAATTTCGCCAACAGCCGACTGATCATACGTCAAGGGCACAACTTGCGTGCCTGCTGACCCGGCGGTGGCTTCCTGCTGCTCTACCGTCAACTCGAAAGCACCCGACGTGAACGGCGCATCACTGCCCACATACCGCGAGGCCACAATCAGGTACGTGCCTTCGACAGGCAATTCGGTGACGATCTCCGAATTACGATTCTGCCCCGGAATGATATCGTCGTTGGCATCGATCACCCCTCCAGCGGAGTCCTGCAACTCCAGGTAACAATCCAGCTCAGAGCCATCCGTTGCTTCCATCAGGAGACGAACCGTATCACCTGCGCTGCCTTCGAACGTATACAGGCGGCTGGGTGTCTGGTCATCAATCACACCGGTGACCGACTGCCCAATGGTTATCGACTGCGGGCCGGAATCAACGGGTTCAGCGCTTGTCGCCACGACGGGCACGCTGCCGCTCCAGGTAAGGGTGTAATCATCCGCTGCCGCACCAGACCCTGGCAACACCAGAACTGCGTATTGCCCGGCAGACGGCACTGCAACGCCATCGAGCTGCCCGGTTGAGCTGGCGGCGAGCGCATTCAGATTTTCGTCCAC
>JAADYV010000388.1 GCA_010092855.1 Chloroflexota bacterium
AAAATGTCTGAAGACAGAGGTGAAAGACTGACCAGTGGTTTGTGGTTTTTCTCGGCGGTAGTGCTGGCCACGCTGTTCATCAGTGCGGCGGCGCAGGGCGAATTAACGCGCGGCCACATTTTGCTCGCTTTTGCGATCCTGGGGCTGGCTGTCGCAGGGACGGTAGTTCTGTTGTTTGGGCAAGACGGCAATACCCAGAATACCCGGCAAACAAAAGCCAAGCGTAATCAGATTGACGGCATGTTACGCGGCATGAATGATCAAGAACTCGCAGCGCTTCAGCAGCGCCTAACGAGTGGCGACTTCCGTGAAGAAACCGTCGTGGAACATGTCGGCGACGATGGCGAGCTGGTGTGGCGGAGTTAAGCCCCCTCGCACGAGTAGAGAAATGCAATCCTGGAGAGAAGAGAAGCTGTGAGAGCCGTTATTTGCACCAAGTACGGGCCACCGGAGGTTCTCCAACTCGCAGAAGTGGAGCAGCCAACGCCAAAGGACGACGAGGTCCGCATCAAAATCTTCGCCACCGCGGTCACCGCCAGCGATGGTATCGTCCGGGGGTTCAAACTTCCGATCTGGCACCCATTGGGCCTGCTGATGGGGCTGGTCGTCGGCTTCGGCAAACCGCGAAATCCTATCCTGGGGATGGTGCTGGCGGGCGAAGTTGAGGCCACCGGCCAGGATGTGGCGCAATTCAAGGTAGGTGACCCGGTTTTTGCATCGACGGGGACGCGATTTGGTTGTTATGCCGAATATATTTGTCTGCCGGAAAAAAGCAAAAAAGGTCTTCCCGCCCAAATCCCCAGCGTGATGACATTGAAACCGACCAACATGACCTATGAGGAAGCCGCCGCCCTCCCGTATGGCGGGCTGCTGGCCTTGCTTTTTCTGAGAAAAGGCAATATCCAGAGCGGGCAAAACGTGCTGATTTATGGCGCTTCGGGCGCAATCGGTACGGCGGCGGTCCAGATTGCCAGGGCCTTCGGCAACACCGTGACCGGGGTCTGTAGCACGAGAAATATCGAGATGGTGCAGTCGCTGGGAGCCAACCGGGTGATTGACTACACCGCCGAAGATGCCACCAGCAAACTGGAGCGATACGATCTGGTGCTGGATGCCGTTGGCAAACGCAAAAGCTCTGCGCTGAAAAAACGCTGCAAAGAAGCGCTCACCCCGCAGGGGCAATATGTCTCGGTCGATGATGGTAACCCGAAGCCCACTCTTGAACTGCTGACCACAATCAAAGACCTGGTTGAAGCAGGCAAGATCAAACCCATCATCGACCGGACCTACCCGCTGGAGCAAATGGCCGAGGCGCACCGCTATGTCGATACCGGGCATAAAAAGGGCAATGTCGTGATCACTGTCGCCCACAACGACGCCCCCTGAACCAAGCTGGCAGCGCAGAAACGAAAGTCAACCGGCGGCAGTGGCACAATAACCGCCGATTCTTATGGGGAATAGGAATATCCGCCACACATCACTCGCCGCGACCGGCCTGTTGGGCCGCCTGGTCCACCGTCACCCAATCCCAGTGTAGCCCGCCAAAAATCCCGTCCGACTCAAATGGCCCCGTCAGCCAGGGCTGGTACAGCCGGTAGTCCAGGTTGAGATTAACCGGGATAATGGGCTGGAGTCCCTCCGGGCCAAAGAACAAATCTTCGATGCGGTAATACAGCTCGATGCGCGCTTCGGGATCACGTTCGGCGGCGGCTTGCGTAATCAGGTCATCCACTTCGTCACACGGACGGAGAAAGGGGTTCGCGGCGGTGCACGCCAGCAAATCCCCGACAAAATTCTGCGCGTCGGGATAATCCGGCAGCCAGACCCCTGCCCAGATGTGAGGGCGATCTCCGGTGGGTGTGGTGGCGTCAATCGACACGAGCAGCGACGTGATATCGCGTTCGATCAGGTTGATGGCCTCTTCGTCACAGCCCAGGTCGCGCGCGACGTCCGCCGCCAGGAATTCGACCCACTCGCCCGACATTGAGAAAACTGCCACGTCGATGACGGGGAAGCCTGCGCAGTCGGGATATCCCGCCAGCGCCAACTGCTCGCGCGCATATTCCGGGTCGTAGCCCACGCCCACCTCGTTGATGGGCGGCGCACCGAACATACCCGGCGGCGTCAGGTGGATCATGGGCACACCGCGCCCCTGCCGCACATCAGCCACAAACGCGCCCCGATCCAACGCTGCGGAAAATGCTCGCCGCGCATGAACATCATCGAACGGGGGCTTGTCGTGCGCAAAGCCGAAGTAGTTGACGCTCAGGTCCGAGGTCTGCACCACCTGCGGGGCATAGAGCGGGTCTTCCACCACGCGCTCAATGTCGGCGGGTGGCAGCGGCCCGTCGTCGAGTTGATTCAAGCGATACAGGGCAAAGCGGGTGCCCATGTCGCGCACTTCGGCCACGATCACGCGCTCAACATTGCCTGGCCCGCGCACGTCGTCCGGCAGGTACGGGTTACGCAGGTAAATCTGGCGCACTTCACGCGTCCACTCCGTGATCACGAACGGCCCATTACTGACCAGCGTCTCCGCACTGCCCCACTCCGACGCGCTATCTGCCGCTACGATATCGGCAGGCACGGGTCGGAAAATGGGCAGCGCGGTTATGGACAGGAAATAGGGCGCGGGGAATTGCAGCGTCACTTCCAGCGTCAGGTCGTCCAGCGCGCGCACGCCCACCATGTCGTAAGCATCGCGCGTGACATCGGCCTGGTCGGTGGCGAACAGGACGCCACACCCGGCGATAAGCTGCGCGGCCAGCGGCGAATAGAACGAGCCCAGGCGCGGATCACACGCACGCTGAAATGCATAGGCCGCGTCCGCCGCCGTCACCAAACGCACCACCTCGATCTCACCGCTGGCCGCGTCGTAGCGCACCCAGGGCACGTCATCCCGCAGTGAAAAAGTCCACACCAGGCCGTCATCACTAACCGACCATGCCGTCGCCAGTTCCGGCCCGGCAGCCCCCACACCCCCCGGAGTAAAATCCGTCAGCCCCAGGAACAGGTTTTCGACCACGTTAACGGCCACCTCGTCTGCCGCCTGCTGGGGATCAAGGTCGGCCAATGGTGCATCTGCCGCCGTGTAATACGTCACCGGCTCGGCCTGTGCCCGCACAGACACCAGCGTGACTGTGCTGTGGTGCGGCACATGCGCGTGCGCAAACACATGCGCGTGCGC
>JAADYV010000389.1 GCA_010092855.1 Chloroflexota bacterium
CGCCATCAACGCTGCCGAAACCCGCATCGCCGAAAACGCTACGCTCGCTGCCGAAGAGACCGCGCTGGCGCTGACCAGTACCCAGGCTGCCACTGATGCCACCGCCACGCATACCGCCGCGCTGGCGCTTACGCCGCCGTCCGACGCCGTGCCTGCGGGTGCTGCACCGGACAGTCCGCCGGATGTGCGGCCTGCGCAGCCCATCCAACCTGGTCAACCTGACCAACCTGACCAACCTGACCAACCTGGTCAACCTGACCCTTCCGCCCAGGCAGATGTGCCCGCCTTCCGGCCTTTCAGCACCCAGACGATGGAAACGCTGGCCCGCTTGCGCGAGCGAGGAATACACGTGCGGCTGGTGGCGGTCTTCCCGGCCAACCGCCAGAACGACCGGCGTTTGATTGAGCCACTGCTGCGCCAGTATGAAGATATCGGGCAGGGCATGATCGAGATTGAGATCATCGATCCTGACGCCAATCCGGAACTACTGCAGCAGTACAACCTGCCGGGTGACTACGCCGCTAGCCCGCTAGCCCTGTATGCGGTCCCGCTCGACCCGTCCGGCGAACCGGCTGGCCAGGCCATAGTGATCAGCCATCCGCCCCAGGAAGCACAGATTACCGAGGCGCTGCTCACCATTGCAACTACACGCCGCATCAAGGTGTATTTCACCACCGGGCACGGCGAGCGTGACGTGAATGACGCCAGCGACGAAGGCATTTACCGCCTGGCGCGCCGCCTGACCGACGCGGGCGTCATCGTCGAACCGCTGCCCTGGCAGAATACAGTGGGGACTGGTATTCCCGACGATGCCAGCGCCGTGTTTATCGTTGGCGCGCGCGAGCCGTTCAGCGCGGACGAAGTGCGCCTGCTGGCCGATTATTTGGCGCGCGGCGGGAATTTGGCCATCTTTACCGATCCCCCATTGGTCGAAGGTGATCCCGACCGGCCTAACGCCTTTCTGCTGGCGGGCAGTCCTTTCAGTATCTACCTGCTGGACGAGTTTGGCGTGCGGGTCGAGGATGCGCTGGTGGTTGAAAACACCGTCATGCCAAACAATCCCATCGCTACCAGCGAATTTACGCCCATCGTGTTCACCATCGCGCCGCACGATATCCTGTCAAACAGCCGCGATGCAGGCGTGGTGCTGCATTTCGCCCGGGCGCTGGACACCGTCGAGCGCTTTGGTACGCCCACTGACCAGCAGCAAGTGTACCTCCGGGAACCGCTGCTCCTGTCATCACAGAATGCGTTTGGCGAAACCGACCTGCCCGCCATTGTCGAGGACACCTCGAACACGGCCTATGTCGCAGGCGCAGACCAGCCCGGCCCGCTGGTGATGGGCTTGACCGTGACGCGCAGTCCGGAATCGCAGGAGGGACGACAGCCCCGGCTGGTGATCATCGGCGACTCGGACGTGGTGAAAAACGAATTTGTGATGCAGGTGCCAGGGAATGCGCTGTTGGGGATGGATATTGCGGATTGGCTGACGGGATATCGTGCGTTGGGCACCGATACCCCGCCTACCGTCGACACGATGCCGCCCGCTTCGCAGGATGCGTTGGGCGCAGATGGTGCGACAGACGCCGCCAGTGTAACTGGTGCAACCCGCCAGCCGCGCTAAGCTGCATTAAGCCGTCGTATGCTGCCGCTCGGTCTGGGTGGCCTTCTCGACCTGGTACAGGATCACCAGCATCGACACGATCAGGATACCTAGCGTCAGGTCGACCTTGACCGCTTCGGTGACAAAGTCCTCGACGTGGCCGATGATGAACACGAACATGGCCACGATGCTCAGGCTGTGCAGCACCTTGCCGGTCAGCAGGGGGATGACCAGGCGGCGCAGCGGATAATTGACCACCGCCAGCGGTACGATCAACAGCGTGTCGGGCAAGGGCGAGGCCGTGCCCCCAAACACGATCAGCGGGGCCGACTGTGGATGCTCATTCGCCATGCGGCGCACCCAGCGGAACAGCCCGCTCTTGGACAGGTTATCGAACTGGTGGGCCACGTTGGAGGCGACGGTGTAGGCAAACATCTCGCCCAGCGCCGTCCCGACGCCTGCCACTGCGCTCAGCGCCAGCAAATAGCCCACATCATCGCGCACCAGGATGACGGTCAGCACCAACAGCGTATAGGGTACCGAGATCACAACGGTGGATTGGGCAATAATGGCCCCGATAAAGACACCGACCAAACCGTACCGGGCAACCAGGTTCATAAACCCGCTGACGGTCGTTTCCAGCCCCGTCAGCGCCTGGCTCTCTTGCAGATAGAACAGCCCGCCAAGCAGCGCGACTCCCAGCAAGAGGTATTTGATTTCTGTGTGGAGTTTAGCCAGCATACCAAACCTTTGCAGATGCATGCGGTTCTTTGCGAATGCTATACGGCTATACGTATGCCAGGGAATAATGTTTCGGTGGATTATTCCCCCCGCCTAAAAACAGAATGCGGCCAACTATAATATACTTTGCCGTTGCTGTCCACTTGCGAGGGGGGGAGGAGCGATTGGTGACCAGGATCAGGCCAAAGGTGAAGATTGCGCTGACCGGCGGCGGTTGTTCTGTACCGGAAAAACGGGTAGGGCAAGCCCTACCCCTACAAAAACCGTGCGATCCGATTATTAGCAGGCGGTGTGCAGACGGCGGCACCGCAAATGCCAACCTCCGGTTGCGTGCCCCTACTTGCTAACCGCTATTCCTCGTCGTCATCATCCACATCAGCGTCGATCTGCGCCTCGACCACGCTGTCGTCATCGATGTCCAGGTCAATATCGAGGTCCATCTCCAGGTCGCGCCCGGCCCCGGCGCGGCGGTGGCGCATGATGATCGCGTTGAGCGAAATGGCCGGGTCTTCCAGACGCGCTTCCTTGATGGCCCGCAGGTCCACGCCCAGCGCGATCAGGTCCATGATCTGGCCGGTGGTGACGCGCCGGAAACCGAGATCGCGCAGGTCATCCTTCAAGTCCCCGATGCGCCATTCCACATCCCGGCGTTCGGCGCGGCGTAGATTGATCAGCTCGCGCGGCGAGAGGTCAGTGCGGCCCTGCTCGCGCAGCGTGTCCAGGTAGTGGGCGTCGATGGTGTGCGCCCACATCTTGACCAGCAGCCGCAGCGATACATCCTCGTAACCTTGCTCGCGCATGAGGTCCACATACCCCGGATCAAAGTCGTGCAGGTACATGGCGATCAGCTCTTTGGCACCGAGATCGCCGTAGCCGCGTTCCGCCATGTCGGACCGCATCTCGACCACGTAATCCGCCGTGATGTCGTGTATGCCGAACTGCACGATCGCACGCGGGTCAATGTCGGGCACCTGGGCACGCATTTCGGCGACGTAGCCGGGCGTGAGGTCGTGAATGCCGAACTTGATGATGTCGCGGGCGCTCACGTCAGGGAAGTGCTCGCGCATCTGC
>JAADYV010000058.1 GCA_010092855.1 Chloroflexota bacterium
ACCAACAACGTCGATCACTGCGCCCGTCTCTGACACAGCTCCACCGTTGCAGGCCTCGTGCAGGCCTTCGGAAGTGGAGCGATGACCAATTCCATCCGCGAAATGCGCGATGCGGATTGTATCTTCATCACCGGATCGAACACGGCGGAAGCCCACCCGGTGATCAGCTATGAAATCATTCGTGCCGTGCAACGCGGCGCACACCTGGTGATCGTTGATCCCCGGCGCATTCCGCTGGTGGACCATGCAACCCTGTTCTTGCAGATCAAGCCCGGCACCGATATCTACGTCTTCCTGGCTATCATGCACACCATCATCCGTGAAGGCTGGGCGGACGCAGACTTCATCAACGCGCGCACGGAAGGCTATGACGAGTTTGCGGCAGTGCTGGAAGAATACACGCCCGAACGCGCCGCGCTGATGTCCGGTGTGCCTGTCGAGCAAATCGAGGCCGCCGCGCGCATCTATGCCCTGGGCGAGCGCGCCAGCGGAGATTCTGTCTACGCCGAACCACGCGGCCACAGCATGATCCTGTATGCAATGGGCATCACGCAGCGCAGCAACGGCACCGACATGGTCAAAACGCTGGCCAATCTCGCCATGCTGTGCGGTCACATGGGCAAGCCGTCCACCGGCGTGAATCCGCTGCGCGGCCAGTCGAATGTGCAGGGCGCGTGTGACCTGGGCTGCCTAGTCAACGTGTTCCCCGGCTATCAGCGCGTGACCGACGCGGAAAAACGTGAGGCGCTGGCCGACGCCTGGGACGTGGCCACGCTGCCGGACGAGGTCGGACTGACCATCGTCGAGGCCATGCACGCGGCCACCGAGGGCCAGGTGCGCGCCGTCTACGTGATGGGCGAAAACCCGATGATGTCCGACCCCAACACCAGCCACGTCGAGCACGCCCTGCGCGGCCTGGACTTGCTGGTGGTGCAGGATATCTTCCTGAGCGAAACGGCGCAGCTCGCGCACGTGGTGTTGCCCGCCAAGTCGTCACTGGAAAAACACGGCAGCTTCACCAACACCGAGCGGCGTGTGCAACTGCTCACACCCGTGATCAACTCACCCGGTGATGCGCTCCCCGACTGGCAGATCACGGCTGAACTGGCCGCGCGCCTGGATGCCCGGCTGGGTCAGAGTCGACTGCCGGACTATTGGAGGTTTGAATCCGCTGAAGCCGTGTTTGACGAACTGGCCCGGGTGACGCCCATCTACCGGGGGATGACCTATGACCGGCTGGCCGGTGTGGGGCTGCAATGGCCGTGCCCGACGCCTGATCACCCTGGCACGCCGATCCTGCACGCGGAGCAGTTCTCGCGCGGACGGGGCAAGTTCAACCCTGTCATTGCCCACGATCCCGCCGAGCAGCCGGACGAGGAGTATCCGCTCATTCTCTCGACCGGGCGCGTGCTGTATCACTACCATTCCAGCACCATGACGCGGCGCAGCCAGCCGCTTGATTGGCGCGAACCGGGCGGGTTTGTCGAAATCCACCCCGACGATGCGGCGGTCGCCGACGTGCAGCCGGACGACCGGGTAACTCTCACCAGCCGCCGGGGGAGTGTACAAGCCCAGGCGCGCATCAGCCAGCGCGTGCCGCCGGGCACGGTGTTCCTGGCCTTCCACTGGCGCGAATCCCCGGCCAACATGCTGACGCAGGACTTCGCGCTGGACCCGGTGGCCAAGATACCGGAGTACAAGGTGTGTGCCGTGCGGTTGGAGAACTCGCACAGCTAGCGCGTTACGTCGCGCAAGAAACGAATAGTACAATAGCGACTCAGGGGCGTGTTATGATGCGCCCCTGGCGATTCTGATTGTCCGTATCACGTACACCCCGGCGTTTTCCCGCCATGTCTGCGTCTGACCTACGACGTACCCGAAATGGCTGACTTTTCTGGCAGTTTCCCCTCAGAAATGTGCCTCTTGACAAACCTATACACTGCGATTATAGTATTTACAGAAACTAGACACATGGTGTATAGGTTTTGGTTTTTCGCTAGAAGGACAAACATGTCGGTCAAACACGCGCTGCTGGCCCTGCTTTACCACCGTTCGATGCACGGCTACGAGCTGGGCAAACAACTCCCGCTGGTGATCAACGCCGAATGGCACGTCAAGCCCGGCCAGGTTTCCAGCACCCTGGGGCGGCTGCACGATGCCGGACTGGTCGATTATGACATCGAAGCCACCGACGACGCCCCGGACCGCAAGGTCTATTTCCTGACTAATGCGGGCGAAGAAACGCTGATCGACTGGTACCTGACCCCCGAAGTGCGTGACTATCGCCTGGGAGATGTGTTCTACGTCAAACTCGTGCTCAGCCTGGTGGACGGGCCGGTCAGCCCGGAGCAGGTGCTGAAAACCCAGCGGCGCGAGTTGTTCCGGCAGTTGCACGATGTTACCGACCTCCGCCGCCAGATTGACCCCCAGACGCAACTGCCCTGGGCCTTGTTACTCGACAGCGCGGTGATGCACCTGGAAGCCGATCTCCGTTGGATTGAGATGTGCGAGGCGCGGCTGCCCGATCTCAAACGTTATGACCCGCCCGAACCGGAAGCTAAAGCGCGCGGGCGACCCCGTCGTCGCCAGCAGCACAAGACCACTTCCGCAGACTAAGTAATGTCAACTGAAGACCGCAGCCAGCCTGACCTCACAGCCGGGTTAGTTCGTGCTGCCTGAAAACAGAACCTGGGTACCGACTCAGGCCAGAAAGGTAACAAAAATGAACGTCGTTCGCACCGAATCCCTCACGAAAATCTTTGGCAGCGCCGAGCGGCAGGTGGTCGCGCTGGATCACGTCACGTTCAGCGTGGCGGAAGGCGAGTTTGTGGCCATTATGGGCCCCAGCGGGTCTGGTAAGAGCACGCTGCTTTACCTGATGGGCGGCTTGGACACACCTACCAGCGGCAGCATCTGGCTGGAAGACCAGGAACTGAGCACGCTCAACGACAAGGCGCTTTCTCGCTTGCGCCGCCAGCGCATCGGCTTTGTATTCCAGTTCTTTAACCTGATCCCGGTGTTGACCGCGCGCGAAAACGTGGCCATGCCGCTCATTCTCGACGGCGTGCCGCGTGCCGAGGCGCTGCGCCAGGCGGATGACGCCCTCGGACGCATCGGGCTGGAAGCGCGCACCACGCACCGGCCATCCGAGCTTTCCGGCGGGCAGCAGCAGCGCGTGACCCTGGCGCGCTCGCTGGTCACTGAGCCAGCGCTCATGCTCAGCGACGAACCCACCGGCAACCTGGACTCCAAAACCAGCGACGAGGTCATTAACCTGCTGCGGCAGGTGGTCGATGACTTCGGGCGCACACTGGTGATCGTCACCCACGATCCGCGCGTGGCGGCTTATGCCGACCGGATCGTGTTCCTGAAGGATGGTCAGATCGTGGACGAGAACATCCTGAAGGGCGGCAACACCAGCGAAGACCAGGTCCGCAGCATGTTCGGGCGCGTCTCGGTGACCGGATAGGGGGGTATGATGCACGTGCCGGAAAGGATTGTACCGATGAAAACATCAACCGTATTCCAGATGATGCTGATGGCGCTGCAATACATGGGCCGCCGCAAGCTGCGCACGCTGCTGACCACGCTGGCGATTGTGTTCGGTGTGGCCATGATCTTCGCCCTGAACCTGCTCATGCCCAGTATGCTCGACGTTTTCAGCCAGACGGACTACACCCCGACGACCGGCGTCGATATCAGCGTCATGACCGAAATCGGCGCGCCCTTCGAGCCGCAAGCAGCGGCGCAGCTCGTGGCGCAAGTGGACGGCGTCGAGGCGGTAAGCGGGGTGCTGTGGCGCAAGCTGATGCTGCCCGAAAACGCGGACTTTATCGCATCGTCGGTCGAGGTCTTTGGCGTTGATCCCGTCACCACCGAACAGGTGCACGCCTATCCCGTCCGGTCCGGGCGCATGTTACAGGCGGGTGATACCGGCGTGGTTGTCGTGCCGCCAGACGTGGCCGGACTCGACGAGATGATCAAGCTGATCACGGTCGACGGTGTGCAGGAGTGGCGCGTGGTTGGCGTACTGGCGGACGATCCCACCGATTCCAGCGTGCCGCGTGTATTCGTGCCGCTGGGCGATACGCAGGCCGCGTTTGACCAGCCGGGCCTGGTCAACCTGCTGGAAGTGAGTGCGCTGCCCGGCCAGGACGTAAAGCGCGTTGAGAGCCGCATCGAAAGTGCGTTGGGCGGCGACCTGGTCACCGAACGTCCAGACCAGGAGATCGCCTTAGCCGAACTGGCGTTCACCATCTTCAACATGATGGGGTTGCTGGCGCTGTTTGTGGGCGGGTTCCTGATCTTCAACACCTTCCGCACCATTGTCGCCGAGCGGCGGCGCGATACGGGCATGTTACGCGCGATTGGGGCCACACGGCGGCAGATCATGCAGTTGCTGGTGACCGAAAGTGTGATCCAGGGCGTGGTCGGCACGCTGGTGGGGTTGGCGCTGGGCTATCTGCTGGCGTCACTGCTGCTGGGGTCGCTCCACAACATCGATCCCAACGCTGAAGAGAGCTTCCGCCAGGTGGAAATTATTCTCTCGGCAGAGAGCCTGCTGCTGGCGGTGGGCATGGGCGTGTTCACGCCGGTGCTGGCCGCACTGATTCCATCCTGGCAGGCGAGCCGGACCTCACCGCTGGAAGCGCTGCGTCCTTCCCCTGCCACCGGCTATCGACGGACGGCGCGCTGGGCGCTGGGCGCAGGCGTGGTGGTGGTGCTGGTGGCGGTCGTGCTGCTGGTCAACGGCAGCCAGACGGCAGCGTTGGGGGCCGTGTTGTTCCTGGGTAGCGCGCTGCTGATCGCGCCCAGCCTGGTGATCCCGGCGGCCAACCTGTTCGAGCCGATGCTGACGCTGTGGTTTGCGCGGGAAGGCGATATCGCGCGCTCGAACATGGTGCGGCAACCCGGACGCGCCGCCGTCACCGCCAGCACGCTGATGATCGGCCTGGCGATTGTGATCCTGCTGGCCGCAACCAGCCTGGCCTACAACGCGCAGTTGGACGACATGATGGACGCCAGCCTGTCCCACGATATCCAGTTGATGACCGATGCCTCCGGCACCCTGAACAACATCATCGGCGCGGACGCCAGCCTCAAGGCGGAGCTACAGGCTTTGCCGGACGTCGACATCGTCAGCGACTGGCGCTATGCGTCCAGCAACCTGGGCAGCGAACGGCTGGAGATCATGGGCATCGACCCGGAAGCCTTCGCCGCGATCACGCCGCTGGAATTCACGGAGGGGGAACCGTCCGAGGTCTATGAGCAGTTGGCAACTGGCCGCACAGCGATCCTCAACCCTATCGCCTCGCGCCAACTGGGGCTGGAGCTCGGCGACTCGTTCGAACTGCAAACCGCGCAGGGTCCCCAGACGTACCGTGTGGTGGGCATTGCCGACCAGTTCTTCAGTTGGCAGTTGGTGACGCTGTGGATTTCGCAGGACAACATGGCCGAAGACTTCCACGTCACGGACAGCATTGCCCTGATGCTCAACCTGGCACCGGGCGCAGACCGTGACGCCGCCTTCAGCACCATCCAGGCTATCGCCGGGGACTATCCGCAGTTCGCGGTCGAATGGACGTCGGAGTACCGCGAGGAGATGGTGGAATCACGGAGCGTGTTCACCTGGATGAACTATGGGTTGAGCTTCCTGATTGTGGGACCGGCGGCGCTGGGGTTGCTCAACACGCTGACGATCAACATCCTGGAACGCACGCGCGAGATCGGCGTGGTGCGCGCGATTGGGGCCAGCCGGACCCAGGTGCGGCGCATCATCGTCGTGGAAGCGCTGCTGCTGGGGCTGTTTGGTGCTGCGCTGGGCGTGATCGTCGGGGCGGCGGTGAGCTACGGCTTCACCATCGCGTCCAGCACCTACGGCACGGAAACGCCATACATTTTCCCGGCGATGGGCATTATCTCCGCTGTCATGATCGCGCTGCTGCTGGCGCTGTTTGCCAGCATCCTGCCCGCCCGTCACGCCGCCCGGCTGGACATCATCCGCGCGCTGCAATACGAATAACCGGGGCACATTGCCCGTTGTATCACGAAGAGGAGTCTCCCATGAACACCCGTGTATTGGTCACCTACGCCACCCGTTTTGGCTCCACGTCCGATATCTCCGACACCATTGCCGAGCGGCTGCGCGCCCAGGGACTGGATGTTGAACTGCTGCCTGTGCAAGACGTGACTGCCCTGAATGGGTTCGGCGCGGTCGTCATCGGCAGCGCGGTACAGTATGGCACCTGGCTGCCGGAAGCCGTCGAGTTCGTCACCGCGCACCAGGACGCGCTCAACCGTGTGCCGGTGGCGCTGTTTTCCGTCCACATCCAGAACCAGGGCAAAGATGCCGCCAGCGCCCGGCAGCGCCACGCTTACCTGGATGCGGTGAAGCCAATGCTCCAGCCGGTGGACGCGGTTTTCTTCGCCGGACGTTTCAATCGCAAGGGGGCGCGCGAGTTGATGCCCAAGTGGTTGGCGCGCTTCATGCCCCCCGTCGACTCGCGCAACTGGAAGCGCATTCGCGCCTGGGCGGATGGTCTGCCCACTACGCTGGGCCTGCGCGTGGCGGACCCGGTTGGCTGAGCGCCCGGAAGCGTCACCCGCTTGTTTAGCTGCACAGCCTGCTCGAAGCTCACTGCGTTTCGGGCAGGTTTTTTCTTGTAGTTCAGAGGTCGGCACACAAGGACATTTTTTCCCTTTAAGGCACGGCAAATACTGGTATAATCCAGGCAAGTTTCCACGATTGCACCGTTGACCGGTGCCGGGTTTGCGTCTCCCGTAATCTAGACGCGCGCATGTGGTAAGGGTTGTTCCCCGTGATGACGAAAGCTTCGAACAGACATTAGCTCGTTTCAATCGCTCGGTTCGTCGAGGCTATGCGCGTCCCTGGCACAAGCGACGTTATGGCTACTACGAGAAACCGAGCACACTCCGCCGCAAGCAAAACCGGACCCGACGACGCAACGTCAGGAGTTATGCACATGGAGGTTCCGGGGTTGGATTGCGCATCGGCCTCGAAAAGCAATTTCGACGTGACGGTCCTTCGAACGCGATGGGGCGTTGATTCGCTGTTTGTTGGATATTGAGTAGGAGCCTGGCCCGAACCAGGCTCTCGTATTCAGTTCTAGTTTGGACACGGATCACCACCTCCCGCAACCGGAACATCCACGTGTGCGTATGGTGGGTAAACGGAAAGATGGGGAAATCACATGCTGCTCAAACTGGCTGCGATCTTCATGCTGCTGCACGGCCTGATACACATCCTCGGCGTGATCGCCTTCTGGAAACTCGGCCTGCACGACCAATACTCGACCAAAATCCTGGGCGGACCCATCGCTATCGACATTGGCGAGCGCGGCACCTACGCGCTGGGGTTCGTGTGGCTGGGGGTCACCGCTGCCTACGCGGTGGTGGCC
>JAADYV010000059.1 GCA_010092855.1 Chloroflexota bacterium
GCCCCAATATACACGTGCTGCTGGTAAATGTGCAGCAGGCCATCCGTTCCCAGGGCGCAGACTGAGCCAAGTTCGCGGTCCAGCGCAACAACAGCGAGGGACGGGCTGCCATCGCGCGGGAGGAGCATTTCCTGGCCGTCGAGTTCCAAAAACAAGCGATCGTCGCGCGTCTGATAGACGCGCAGGCGGCCATCGGTGGAGGGGTGGATGACGACGTTGCCGGTATCCACCACCGGCAGGTACGCGCCGCCCGGCGTGCGCAGCGTTTGTAGAAAGGCCCGCCAGTCGTCATTACCCGGCCTGAAACCATCGCCGTAGATTACGTTCAGGTCGGTGTAGTGTGCGCCGCTGTGTTGGGCATAGCAGCGCGCGGTGGTGTGGGAAGGCCACGCGACAAGTTGATCGGGATTACCTGGCAGCAGGTATACAGCCCACAGCGCAACATCCGACAGGTCGATTCGCCAGCCCACTGTTCCCCCTACGCGCTATTTGT
Source organism: Chloroflexota bacterium (assembly GCA_010092855.1). Classification (GTDB taxonomy): domain Bacteria; phylum Chloroflexota; class Anaerolineae; order Aggregatilineales; family Aggregatilineaceae; genus TC-15. Next base: position 494 of record JAADYV010000059.1, read on the forward strand.
GGTTGACCACCAGCGGCGCGCCGCCATCCACCGTCACCGTGAATGACACACGGAAGCGGTCGGTATTCTTGCGCTTGAGTGTGCCGTCAAACAGGAGTTCATATTCGTCCGGATACTCGTAGCGAGGTTCGCCGCTGTCCGCCAGACTGACGTTGAGGGCAACGTCGGCGGGCACATCTAACGTAATGCCGCCACCGTTTACCTGCAGCGTTCCCGTAAGCGAATCTTCTGGGCCAAAACGATCGGGTAGCCTAAACACCAGATCGCCGTTTCCAACCGACATCGCCACACTGCCGATTTGCATGGCACGCAACACGTAGGATTGGCGGTACAGCCCGGCCAGGTCAACCAATACCGACGCTGGCTGCGGATACAGACGGGTTTGCCCCGGCTGCCAGCCGACGTCTCCTGGCTGCGAAAAGTTCAGCGTGACATCGCCTTCCGCGTTGGCGAGCACTAACTCCTGGATGGGAACAGTGATGGGCAGTTCGATGATAAGCGTGCTGCGACCAATATCTTCCAACCGTGGGATTGTGCTTGTGTAATCTTCGGTAACGACCAGCGTGAGGATGGTACTATCGCTTTCAGCTTCTACCGCAATCGCTACCTCACTTTCTTCACTGCCACGGAATTCGGCGCGCAGCGTACGCGGCCCATTCGTCGAGGGGTTGATGGTGACGGTTGTGCGCCGAACGTCAATATCGAGGCGGACCTGTTCGATGGCGGGGTCGAGCGTGCGCTCCAGGGTCACGACGTTGTCGTCGCGCAGTTTGTCGCCCTGGTTCTCATAGGCCAGCCAGATGACCACCGCCAGCAGGATCACCGCACCGCCGGCCCCGACCAGGTTAAGTGGAATGGAACGCCGCAGCACGGTCACCCGGCGGCGACCCACCAGGGTATCGAACCCGAACAACACTATCAGCACCGGCCACGCCCGCAGCAGCAGGTCATGCACTACGTCTGGAAATGCCCCGGCCACCGCCAACAACCAGATACAACCCACTCCAACGATGATCAGGGGCCACAACACTCTGCGTTGCCCGGTCATGACGCCCTCCGCAATTGTTTCGCCAGCAGCATCACGCCAAACACGATGATGACCAGGGGCAGGAATGCATCGCCGTTTTCACCGCTCAAAACGCCCAGGTTACGCGCCAGCACGATCAGGCCCATGCCGATGACCGCGCCGCCGATCACGACCAGTGTTTCTGGGTTGGTGACATAGCGCTGCTGGTCTTCCAGGTCGCGGGGCGTTTCGGCCAGTGTTTGTCCTGGCACGATTAACCACAGCGCCAGGTAGATCAACACGCCGGTGCCTGCTGTGAACAGGCCTGACACCACAAATGCCGCGCGTACCCACCAGGGATTCAGCCCGATATAGGCACCCAGCCCGCCACACACGCCGCCTAACACGCGGTCGGCCAGACTCCGAGTTAGCCGTCTTGATCGCATACCGTAATAATCCTTGCTGGCTGTTCCAAGCACGTTGTCACTATACCCTGTCTGGCACCATCCGCAAAGTTCACCCTATTGCACACCACAGGGCATAGTGCGACAATTAAGCCAGGATTTTGCCTGTGTGCAAAGGAAATATCGTGTTATGACTCCCGTTACGCTTCACGCCATATCGCAGGTTGATTTCGAAACCTTTACCACCGCTTTTAACCTGGCGTACAGCGATTACTACGTTTCCATCTCCATGTCGGTGCCTACGTTCCGAGCGTTGATCGCGCGGGATGACCTCAACCTGGATGCCTCGGTGGCAGCGTTGGATGGGAACCAGATTGTCGGGACCGGGTTGTTGGGTATACGGGGGCAGCAAGGCTGGATCGGTGGCATGGGTGTCATCCCGGATCGCCGTCGCCAGGGCATCGGACGCCAGATGATGCACTACCTGCTCGATCGTGCACGCGAACACGGGTTAACGCAGGTCAACCTGGAAGTGATCGAGGCCAATACGGGAGCCTATGCACTCTATCGTCAGCTAGGGTTCGAAGATATCCGTTTTCTCCATTGTCTGGACCGGGACCCGGCTCAACTGGGAGACGAGATGCTGCCATACCAGATCGAGCTGCATCCTGCCGGTCAATTGCTGGCGTACTACCCGGATTACCACCCCATCCCCAATTGCTGGCAGCGCAGTGGCCCTTCGCTAATGGCGCTGGCCCATCACCTGCACGGCTGGGCGGTACTCGATCCGGCGATGGGTGACGGAACAATCGCCGGGTATGCGGTGGGCGTCGCTAACGAGTACGACGTGCGCTTGCTCGATTTTGCCGTTAACCCGACCACCGACCAGCGCAATGTAGCGCTGGCCCTGCTTATGCACTTGCATCGCCAATTCCCCGCCGCGCACGGCACCAGCTACAACATAGCCGCTGGAGACCCGGTCATGCCCGCGTATGATCGCCTGGGTTATATCACGACGTTCCGGCAAATCGAGATGCAGCTATTTATACGGTGACCGCACGAAGCGCAGCACCATCTGTACGCGCCCTAACTCCAGTTCGTCTCCGTCGCGCAGGCGATAGCGTCGCCGGGGTTCAAGCGCAAAGCCGTTGATGCGCGTTCCATTAGTGCTGTTGAGGTCCTCGATGTACAGCGCCTTGTTGTCATCATCCTGAATGATCGTCGCGTGCCGCCGTGACACGCCGCCGTCCTGTCCACCATAAGGGGTCAGGTCCAGTTCGGGATAGTAGTGCGCTACCGGATCGCTGCGACCCAACACGATTTTGTCTTTGACTTCGATGCCTACTGTCGTCTGGTTCTGACCGCCGATCTGCAGCAGCAAACGCCAGGGAGCCGCCAATCGCGCTGTTTGGGGGCTGGGCTGGCGGTCGTCGGTCGGCATCGGTGGATGATCACCTTTGTCCCCCAACCATGAAGTCTGACGCCTTCTCGGTTCGTTATTTTCATCTTCCGCCATCAGCATACCTTTCAACTTTACAAATGCGTGATTTGATTATACTATCGCTTGCTTGGCATCAGCGATCTTACAACACACCGAATACTAAGGATTATACCCATCGTGAGAGACTGGTCAATGCGCATCTGGGGTATTTCCAGGCTCTATTTTACCTGGATTGTGCTGGCGGCGGTGATTGCCGCGATTGCGCTTGGCTCGCGCATGGCCAACGATTCTACGCCGATCTACCGCTGGGCAGATCTGCGGGCATACACTACCGTTCCCGCATTTACCCCGGTCGATGTATTGATCACGACGAGACACCGTGCCCTGATCGTGCCTGCAGCGACGGACGATGCGGTCCTGACCTATACCGCGCTCGAACCGGGGGATGAGGATCGCCCGTTGCTGCCCTACCCCAATATTGAGATGATACGCTGGCAGGCGGCTGCAGCGCAAGGCGAACTGCTGCACCTGGTCTGGCTTACCCCGGAGCATACCCTGTTCAGTGCCTACATTAGCGCCGAGGGTGAGACGCTGCGTGTGAACGAGCTGGCCGGTGATGTTCGGGCGGATTTTCTGGTGCTGCCCTATGGGACTGGCAGTCTGCGCCTGATCTGGGTTGACACACACGACTCCAGCCTGATGACGCGCTGCATTGATCCAGGGGGCAGGCCGGAGCCACTCTACAGCAACCAGCAACTGCTGCCCCAGGCTCATTTTGCGGCGGGGGCAATGGGCACTGATGGACGGCTGCACCTCGCCTGGTTGCAGGCCCAGACTGCGCAAGACTGGACGCTCTGGTACCAGGCCGGGGATGCTGGCGATCTGGACATCCAGACTGCGCGCGTGGTTGATACGCTACTGCTTGAACCAGGGGAAACTCTCAGCGAGGTCCATTTGGGTCTGGACACCACGCACGCTTACTTGTTCTGGACTACGCAGTCATCCGACCAGCCAGACATCAGTCGCGTATCCCTGGCGACCTTTCCGCTCGGCGCACCGGATGAGATTACTTTCACTGAGCTGGCACTACCTCGTGTGGTTGATCCCGTCAGTCTGGTGACGCTCGATCCAGTGCCATACGGTCCCGTCGTGCCCCTGGGCGATAGAGCGGATGATCCTGCCGCGATGCGATGGGTGATACCGGTGCCTGGCCAGGCGTCGATCTTGCCGCTGACACTTGCCCAGCGCACCACCGACGGCTGGCGTCCGGCAGTAGTGTACTTCCAGGCCGGGCAAGCGCTGGGTTTCCAGGTGATCACCGCACTGCCAGCCAACGCGGGACCGGCAACCCCGGTGCGCGATCCCGCTGGTGATCTGGTGCTGGCATGGCCGGTGTTGCAAGGCACTGATGTGGGGTTGTACATCGCGTCCACCGCCGGCGCGGGTTTGGTAGAAGTTGCACCAGAAGCGGGCGAAAATGATCGGGACACGATAACAGCACGACGGGCGCTGGCCTGGGTGCCGGTGGGATTGGTGTGGTTGGTCGTGCCCGGCTGCATTATCCTGCTTTCGCCGCACAACCGGTGGGCGTTCCCGCTGGCTGTAATGATCTACAGCAGCACCAAGCTGGTGTGGCCTGCTACGCTATTCGAACACATCCCCAACTTGCTGGATGATGCCGGGATAAGCGTTGGCGTGGCTGTGCTGCTAATTGCGTTGATTGGCGGCGGCCTGGCTAGTCTTGCACAATACTTCCGGCGTCCGATCTGGCAGGGCTGGCTGTTGTATGCGCTGCCGGACGTAGTGATAACGTGGGTTGTTTTTGGGGAAAACGTAGGATGAGGTTAGGGTCTCCGCGCTACAATAGCCGCGTACAGAAATGGCCTGTTTTATTCACGTGCGATTGAACAATCATAAAACAAGTGAGGATAGTCTATGCGTCGATTTGCGCTGCTGCTTGTCGTATGTTGCCTGGTTACCGGTACAGCCCGGTTTTCGCTGGCTCCTGCCTTGGCTGCTCCCGTTGCCCAGGATTCCGCGCCGGGTACGTTGCGGGTGGCCCTGGCCCCGCCGGGGAGTCTGGACCCGGTTCGCCTGTCCCGGTTCGACCTGGGTACGCGCGACCTGGTGGAAAACCTGTTTGTTGGCCTGACGCGCTATGATCCACTCACGCAGACGGTCGAGCCGATGCTGGCTACCGAATGGACCGTGAGTCCCGATGGCCTGACATGGACTTTCACCCTGCGAGAAGATGTGTATTGGATGCAGGTTGCTGGGGAAGCGGTAGTCCCCACGCGCCCGGTGGTGGCAGGCGATTTTGTATATAGCATCCAGCGTGCGTGTGATCCCCAACGCCCATCACCGGTAACACCAAACCTGATGATCGTGCAGGGTTGTCAGACCGTTGCCCAGGTGTTCCCGGACGCGATTGACGACCTGTTCCTGGCCCGCGAGATCGGCGTGCGCGCGACCGGACAGTACACCCTGGAAATCCAGCTGATGTACCCGGCTGCGTACTTTCCTTCCCTGGCCAGCACACCCGAATTTCGCCCTGTTGCGCGGGAAGGGGTGGCGCAACTGGAAAGTACAGTGCCGTCGAACGCCATTCTGACCAATGGCCCTTATGCGCTGCAACAGTGGGATACGGCAGGTATGATGTTGGTCCGGAATGAGTCGTGGCCGGAGCCGTTTATTGGCAACGTGGACCGCGTCGAGGTTGTATTCACCAACGCTGCGACCACTACCATAGCCCTCGTTGGCGGCAATCGCACGGATTATGGGCGTTTGCCGGGCGATGAAGTGCCTGCCGCGCGCGGCGCGTATCCAGACCTGTTTCAAATGGGATCAGGCAACACCGTTGTGGTGGCTGGTTTCTCGTATGATAGGGCAGTGGTGATCGAACCAGGGGCGCGGCGTGCGCTGGCGCTGGCGGTGGATGGCAGCACGCTGGTCGAGTCTTTGCTGGCAGGGCAGGCGCTGCCTATCCAGCAATTCACTCCTACCGGTACAGTGGCGGCACCACCAACTGGCAGTCTGGCATTTGATCCCGGCGCAGCGGCGGCCAGTTTTAGCGACGCCGGTTTCCCTGGATGCAACGCTGTGCCAGAAACGCTAATCCTGCTGGTCCCAGACGATGATCCGCTGTGGACGCAGATCGGGGAGGCCATTACTGGCCAGTGGTCGATGTGGCTCGGCTGTAACCCGGCGCTGCTGGAAGTCAGGCCGATTTCGCGCGTGTTGCTAATCAACCTGGGACACTCCGCCTACGACGAGGAGCAGGTCACGCGCTCCCACATGTGGATCGCTACCTGGAGCGCCGATTACCCGGACGCCAATGGCTGGCTGTTCGATGCGCTGCACTGCCAGTATGGGTATCTACGACCTGGGCGCGCCTGCGATGAAGCGGACGCACTGTTGGAACAAGCCAGTGTAGAAATGGACCCGACCCGTCGCGCCGAACTCTATGCCGAGGTGGAAACGTTGTTTTTCGGCCCGGAGGGCAGCTTCCCGGTGATACCGCTTTTTGCGACAGCGGCGGCCTGGCTGCAGCAGCCTGCGCTGTCGGCAGTCAACGCGGTCGGACCGGCGCGCTATGATCTGTGGGTGATTACATCCGGGACCGAATAGCGAAGGTTCTGCGCAACCAAACACTTTGTCAACACGCTCAAAAACAGGCGGGTTGCAGTGCCCGCCTGTCAGCATCAACCTTCAGCCGCGAACTGCTCGCGGAAAGTTACCACATAACCAGCAGGTGGACTGCCATCCAGATTGGTGCACAGCCGCACCTCAACGGTAACCGAGTTGGAGATGGCCCGGGACAAGTCTGCAGGGGAGTGAAGCGATACGACGTAGCTGCGCTGCGGTTGAATGTCGTAATCTGCGTAGCCTGGTCCAGCATCTGGCTTCAGGCCGGTAAAGAAATACTCCGGATCGCTAGTGCCTTGACGTATCGCGACTGGTATGCCAGGCACGCCCTGGCCCTGACCATCCAACACTGCGACCTGGATGACGCCGGTTTGCCCTGGCTCACAACCGAGTGGCGACACGCTGCCGGCATAGTCGCTGGGTATGGGCGTTACCGGTGTCGAGGTTGGGGTGCGGATTGCCTCAGGGGTTGGCGTGCGCGTGGGGGTTTTGGTTGGTTGCGTGGCCGTTGGTGTAAGGCTGGGACGCAGCGTCGGCGTAGGGGTTTCTGTCGCCTGGAGCTGTAAGTAGTTAAGCGCACAACTCGTTGCACCAAACGACTGAAACAACTGCTCATATCTCGGCATCAAGACTTCTATCTCAGCCGAGTCATCCACGTTGGCCGGTATGTCATCCAGTTCACAAGCAATGTTGGCCAGCATATTGCCCACGCCCTGTTCCGGGCGCAGTTCGCGCTGTAACTGTTCGAATGCAATAGCCCGTGCTTCGTTCTGTTCGTCGTCGGGATCATAATTGTAGGCATAGCGCAGCACAACCGCGCTGACGTACTGGTTGCGCGCCGTGTCATTAAGCTGCCAGGGGGCAGTGTTATATTCCACTACCGGATCAATCACCCAGGTATAGAGCAGCCCCAACCCAATGCCCAGCCCGATCCCGATCAGCAACGCAAACCAGGCAATTCCCCGCGGCTGGTACGATTCACTATATTGGTCGTCAAAGCCCATTTAGAACCTCAAGGCGTTTTACAGTCCGAACGCCAGTTGCCATAATCACTAGTGTTTTGACAGCGCCCCATCGCTTTGCAGAGGGTGTTGATTTTGCAGATGGTGTTTTCGTCCTGACTCTGGCTGATGTAGCGTTCGGTCAGGTCTTGCACGTACTCGAATGCGTTATCCATTTCCAGGGCTTGCAAGCGCTGAATCGCCAGGTCAATGTCGCCGTCAACCAGATATCCCTCGGCCACCATAATCGTATATTGTTCCTGGTAGGAAGTGTCCAGATCGGAAAGGGAGCTGTTCGTGTACTGGACCGGGAACATTTCCCATCCCAGAAAGACACCAATGGCGAGCCCCGCCAGGATACCAACCAACAGCGAACCGATAACTTGTTTCATATAACTGCCTGCCTAGCCCGTAAAGATTTCCCCTGTTATAATCCGCATCTGGCTGATCGTACAAGAAATGGGTGAACCCTTCAACTAGAATTGCTTTGGACAGCAAATCGTTCAACAAAAAGAGCCAGGCGATGCCCGGCTCGTGTCTGATGCCGAAGGTGGGAGTCGAACCCACATGGGTTTTACCCCGCGCGATTTTGAGTCGCGTGCGTCTGCCAATTCCGCCACTTCGGCTTACAGTCAGCTAGTATATTTCGATTCAGGCGATCCGTCAATGGCGTCTTCGGGAAATGCAACGGTCAGGCTGGCTTATGGATGAACATGAGTTGATTCGCGCAGCCAAACGCGGGGATGTCGAATCCTTCAACGCGTTGGTCTTGCATTACCAGGACACAGCCTTCACCGTAGCCTACCGCATCATGGGCGAGAGCGAGGCCGCTGCTGACGCCGCGCAGGAAGCGTTTATTTCCGCTTTTCGGAAACTAAACCAGTTCAAGGGGGACCGCTTCAAGGCCTGGCTGCTGCGCATCGTGACCAATGCCTGTTATGACGAACTGCGCCGCCGTCAACGCCGCCCTGCCTCGTCGCTAGAGGACCTGCACCACGTCAATCCCCAGCCCGGCCTCCAGTTGCACAGTCACCAGGAGAATCCCGAACAGCACGCCCAACGCAGTGAACTGAATGCCGCTATTCAGGACTGCATCAGCGCGCTGCCCGACAACCAGCGTGTGATCGAAGTGCTGGCCGATGTCGAGGGGTACTCGTACCAGGAAATCGCCGATATCACCGGGTTGGCGTTGGGGACGGTCAAATCGCGGTTGAGCCGGGCGCGTACACGGCTGCGCGACTGTTTGCAGGCGGTGCGGGAACTCTTGCCGGCGGAATACCGTCTAATAGATGAACCAGAATAGACGAACCGTAAACCAGGCTATCGCGAGAGACAACGAGCAAGGCAGTAAGTAAGAACGACGATGACGATTTCGCATAACACTCCCTCGGAACACGATCTGGAGTTGTTGTCCGCCTACCTGGACAACGCGCTGACAGCTCGTGAACAACATACTCTCGAACAACGCCTGGCCACCGACGAAACGCTGCGCGCCAACCTGGAGGCGCTGCGCGAAACAGTGACGCTAGTCCGCATGCTGCCCCGGCTCTCTGCACCGCGTAACTTCATGCTTGATCCAGCGCAGTATTCCCGCTCCCTACCCTGGTGGCAGCGCATGTTCAACCTGGGTCTGGTGCTGCAACTGTCCGGTGCGCTGGGCACGGCGGCTGCCATCATATTGATCGCACTGGCCATGTTGGTGACCGGGGATGCAGGCGATGAGCGGGACGCAGGCAACATGCAACTCCAGACGGCAGTTGGATATGTGACGGAAAGTGAACGCGAACAAACTGGAGCCACGGAATCCGGTGCTGCCCCGCCTGTGGAGGAGGACGGCGAGGAGTTAGCCCAGGATGCCGCTGATGAAGGCGCTGCTGACTTCGACGCAGGCGACGATGATCCGGCTGCACCCCCTGCAGATTCCGCTATTGTTCAAGAAGAAGCACCAGAGTCGGCGCTGGTTCCTGAAGCGACGCAGTCCGAGTTCGAGGAGGGTGAGGACCTGCCGGTAGAGATCGCCATCGAAGAGGGTTCCAATTCGTCGGATGCTGTCGATGGGACATCAGGCACTGAGACATCCGGGCCTGAAAGTGAGGGGGAGACCAGCAGCGAGGCCATGCCGACGCGGTCCGCCCAACTCACCATCACTGCCGACAGCCAACGCACAGAACAGGCGCAAGCTGCCCTTCCTGCTGCTACCTCCTTGTATCGAACGACTCCGCTGCCTACGCCGCTCACTGCTCCGAGTCCACTGCCGGGAATCGACGACAGCGGGCTTGACGACGGGGATATGGTCCCGCCAAGTGCTGAGATGCCGCCGCCTGGTCCGGCACCGGGAATGGAAGCGGAGGATGATGGGGTACTTCCAACGGGGCCGTTGCTCTCGCCAACACGCACTATCGTTTTTTCGCCGACGCCGGCCCTTATCAGTACTTCCGCTGCAGCAGCTCCGGCGGAGAGCGCATTTAGCGCGCCGCAAGGCGATGCGCCTGACGGCAGAGAGCTGGTAGAGGACGAGGGGGCCGCCGCAGCAGTCCCAGAGATGGCCGGAGACAATGGCGCGTTGATGAGCGCGGATGACGACAGTGAGGGCGAAATAGCTGAGGGAGACGCTGCCGCGATGGAACCAGAAGCGGAGATGGGGGCTGCAATGGACGCGGTACCAGATGCTGCTGCGCCAGGCGGCAATACCCCGGCGCCAACCCGTTCGCCTGAACCGACGCCGCAACCCATGCTCGCTCGCACCGTGCAGTCCCCCGTGCAGGCTACCTTAACCGCGCTGTCGATACAATTCACGGCGACGGCCTCGGCGCAGAGTTTGCGCGTGCCACCCACTGCTGCGACGGA
>JAADYV010000390.1 GCA_010092855.1 Chloroflexota bacterium
ACCTCCGGGTTATCGAGAAAGTCGGCTTTTTCGCTGCCGATAAAACCGGTGATAACCTCGACATCGTCGTCGCCGTCCAGGTTCAGGTTGTTGACCAACAACGTACCACCCACAAACAGCACCGCCAACCCAATCACCCCGGCAAAAACCAGCCTCGAACGTGATATCCGCATTTGCGCCTCGCTTTCTGTTACCTGTTCCCATCAGGGGCGGACCGATCCCCGGCCCGCCCGCGTTGTAATCGTTGCACTCAAGCCATGTGTGTTTTTGCTGCTGACAACAAGGCTGCCTAGTTGTTGTAACCCTTCGCACTACGGAACGCGCCGACCAGGTCTTCTGTGCCGTCGAACACACGTCCATCGGTCAGTTGGGCAACACGGTTCATATCCCCCTCTTCGGCATTCCCAAACAAGATGCCATAGACCGGGATGCCGCTCTCGGAAGGGTACGCGCTGGCCAACTGCTCATACTGGAATGGCGCTTCCTCGTTGGTATCGCCGTCGGTCATCAAGATGATGGCCGGGAAATACTCGTCCATGTCGACGGGGCCTATCTCACCAAAACCGTTCGTTTCGAACTCGTTGAAGATTTGCAGCGCGGCGTAGACTGGCAGGAAGATGTTGGTGTCGCCGCCGGGGTCTGTGTTGCGTATGCGAATAGCCAGGCTGTTTAACGCATTGGCCTGAGCCTGCGCTCGCGCCTGCGGGGTGTCGCCCACGGGTGTCACCACCGTCCACTCCGAGTTGGCGTCAGCCATCGCCCAGGACATAAAGACGGGCTGCCTGGTGCCTGCGCCAGATACGGTCGGGTAGTTGCGTATGTCTCCCGTGAAAAGCAGCACTACCGTGATGTCGTTTGGCGACGCTTGCAGGAAATATTCCGCCGCCAGGTTCTGGCGCAGCAAAACGTCCATCGCGTCCTTGAGCTGGTCGGCCCCGGTCACATCATCAAGTCCTTCAATCGGCTCATCCATGCTGCCCGAATAGTCCAGGCAGTAAATGGTGAACGAGCCTTTGCGGAAGTCCGTCTGGTAGAGCACCAGCGCCTGCCGGATGACCGACGCCGTCGGGAACGTGATCGACGAGAAGCTCGCTTCAACATCAATACCCCATTCGGAGTTGAAGTCACCGGCCTGCGGGTTAGCTACCCGCATTCCAGGCTGGGTCCGACGGCCAAAGCCCTCGATCTCGGTTTGAATGGGCGCGCTGAGCAAATACTGCTGCAGGTCTTCGAACAGCTCGCGCGTGTCGTCGTCGTCCTTGTCCACATACCCCATCGGTGAGTCGGCGATGGCGACTCCGTCCGTTGGGTAAATGGCAAACAGCGGCTCGGTCAGCGTCTGGTTGGCCTCGATGATCATGGTTTCATAGTTGATCATAGCCTGGCAGTACGTGTCCTGTTCGACGCAGTAATCCATCAGCCAGCCCGAACTGCCTGATGAACGGTCTACCGAGCGCAAGAAGCGCTGGATATCGGTGCGCAGTTGGTCATTTTCCAGGTCGGCGGCAGTCAGCGTCTGGCCGGTGCCAGCGAACGCCTGCAAAAAGGCAAAGTACGCGCTCGCGCCAGAGTTGGACTGGGTGGAACTCGTCATCATTAACGTGAACTCGCCATCTTCGGCGGCGGTCAAAATCTGCTGCATGGTCACCGGCTGCGCAGTCCAGCCTGTGGTCGGGTCATTGACTGCCCACCCTAGACGTTCGGCAATCGACCGCTTGACGCCCAACACCACTGGCGAACGCCAAATGCTTTCGACCTGCTTGACCACGCCTTGCTGGTCGCCGAGGTCCAACCAGATGCTGTTGGCCGGCCAGACGACATCATACTCTGTTTCGCCATCCTGCAAGTCCAGCATGATATCCAGCGAACCAAGATACTCGACCTGTACGGAGACTTCCTTATCCCTGGCCCACCGGTCAATAATGCCTTCCAGGGTCTTGTTCTCGGAGCCAGCGACAATGCGCAGGTCGTAATCGTCTCCATCGCCTTCGTCATCGTCACACGCCGCCAACACCAGCGATGTGAGTACGATCAGCACTACGAAAACCGAAAAGGCTTTTTTCCGAAAAATGGACATCAATACCTCCTTAGTGGTTATGTGATGGCGCACAGCATGATCAGGTTGGCAGGGTTAGCAGGCAGGCAAACCTATTCAACCTGATCCCTTTATACTCCATTCTTCACGTTTGGGCACACCCAGTCTTTAGGGCTTTGCCAGACAGAGATCGACATATTCCATGCGCACGCGCGCCTCACGCCCCAGGCCCATCAGGTCGTTGATGATCTCGGTCGTCAGCGCAGCTTTGTAGTGGGCGTCGCGCTGGGACCACGTGCGCGACTTGATCTCGACATACCGGTCGGCAATATCCGGCTCGCTTATTTCGTCCAGATTGATGTAGAACAGCACGCCCTTGTAGAGAATGTGCCAGCGCAAGCGGTCTTTGTGCACTTCACATTCTTGTCGGGCCTGGAAGTATTCGCGGTAGAAGCGCAGCGGGCGGTCCGCCGGAGCGATAAAGCGCGAATGCGACAGCAGCACCGCCTCGTCGAATTCCGCCGCTTTCGTGGGGATGGTGTAGGTCAGCCGGGTGCGCACGCTGCCCACCTCGCCGTCCCTGGTGATGAAGTCATCTTCCCGGTAGCGGACACGCCCCTGGTCAGCATCTTCAAACAAGAAATAGGTGTCGTACTGGCGATAGTGATTATGGCGCATCACCTCGACCAGCGGGTGCTCCAATGCCTGGCGGACCGGGGTGTCATCTTCGACCCGTGCCTTAACCTGAATTTCGAAGCTCTCTTCTTGCTGCAAGCCGCCAATCGCGACCAGCTTGTTCAGCACGTTACCTTCGCGCGCGTTGAGGAACGTTTCCATCCGGCGAGCGTAGTCCACCGCCTGCGCCCGGATGGTGGCGATGTCCAGCGTCAGCAACGCACAGTCCCGCATCAGCCAGCGTCCGTTCACCATCGTGTGCATCACGTCGGCGGCCTGGCTCGCGTAAACCACCTGCGAATAGACACTGTTGGAGTCGCGTTCGAAGCGCGGACTATTGTGCAGGGGATCGCGGTCTAGCACGATCAGGTCGGCGCGTTTGCCGGGTTCCAGGCTGCCGGTCAGGTGCCCCAGGTGCAGCGCTTCAGCCCCCCAGCGCGTGGCCATCAACAGCGCATCGCGCGCCGGAAGCACGACCGGGTCATACGTCGCGCCCTTGACCAGCAGCGCCGCCAGCCGCAGCTCCTCGAACATATCCAGGTCGTTGTTGCTGGCCGCGCCATCCGTGCCGATGCTAAGCCGCACGCCGCGCTCCAACATACCCTTGATCGGCGCGATACCGCTGGCCAGCTTAAGGTTGCTGGTGGGGTTGTGCGCCACCGCCACGCCGTGTGTGGCCAGCAACCGGATTTCCTCCGAATCAACGTGCACGCAGTGCGCGGCAATCGTCTTGGCCCGGAATACTCCCAACCCCACCAGCCGGTCCACGACTTTCTTCTCGAACGCCGTCCAGCTATCGTCGGCTTCCTGGCGCGTTTCGAGGATGTGTGTTTGCAGCAGCACATCGAATTCCAGCGCCAGCTCAGTGCACGCCTGCAAAATCTCGTCGGTACAGGTATAGGGCGCGTGCGGCGCAACAGACGGCACGATCAGGGGATGGTCGCGCCACGCCTCGATGAACTGCCGGGTATAAGCCAGGCTTTCCTCAAAGCTGGCAGCATCGGGCGCGGGGTATTTCATCACCGTCTGGCCGCACACCGCGCGCAACCCGGCTTCTGCCGTCGCCGCTGCAACCTCCGCTTCGAAGTAGTACATGTCAGCGAAAAGAGTCGTCCCACCCCGGATCATCTCTGCGCACGACAACTGCGTTCCCAGGCGACAAAACGCCGGGTCAACAAATTCGCGCTCGACGGGCATGACGTACCCCATCAGCCACACGTCCAGCCGCAGATCATCCGCCATCGCGCGCAGCAGCGTCATCGGCATGTGGGTGTGGGTATTGACCAGGCCCGGCATGATAATCTGGCCCTGGCAGTCCACCACGTCCTCGGCAGCATAGGCGGCCTGGATCGCTGCTGTGGAGCCAACGGCCACGATGCTGTCGCCGGATATGGCCACGGCACCGTCGCTGTACTGCTCCATCGCCGCGTTCATCGTCAGTACTGTGCCGTTGATCAACAGCGTATCCACAGTCTGCATCGACAACTCTCCTCTGCGATAAATTCTGCCTAGTATAGCGCACGTACACGCCGTCGGAACAGAAATTCGCACTCCACCCCGTTTTTTGCGTACAATGATACTCGTGGCACCCTTTGGATAGTTGCTAATCGACCTGTGTGTGATCGATACTGACGGGTGATCAACACACAGCCAGCACACTGTGAGGAAGCTGTTTATGTCCTTTCGGCGCGACTTTCTGCGAACCCTGGAGGCCGGTACGGTGGGCCTGTTCTTGATTCAAGCCGTGCGCTATGTTTATGCCACGCTTTACGCGCACGCCAGCAGCGCCGATCTGCTTCAACGCACCGTTGATCCCGACGTCTACGCCAACGCCCCTGGCGCTATCGAAGTCGCTACGGTCCAAATCGAAATCATCATGCTCATCGCGCTGCTGCTTCTGCCCCTGTTGGCGCTGATCATCGGGCGCTGGCGCATCAGCTTCCCGCTGGCAGTGTTGATGGTCGCGGCGGGTCGTTCGGTCGCGCTGCAGGTCACCGATACCGAGATCGCGACAGGCGGGTTGGTTGTCGGCGGCGGGCTGCTGTACCTTGCACTGACCATCATCCGGCGTCCGGCGTTTTTCCCGGTGATGCTGTTGGTCGGGTTTTCGGCAGAGCAGGTCATCCGGGCGCTGGGTGATACCTACGATTACACCTGGCGAGGTGACTACATGGTGCCTGTCACCACTGGCCTGGAACTGCAAATGGACATTCTGATCGCCATCGCTGCCATTTTGCTGATCCTGTTCTCAGTGCTGTTGTGGTTCGACGAACTGCTCGAAGCGCGCCGACCAGGATATACCCGCCCCGAACGCGGCCAGTTGAACCTGTGGGGCGGGCTGGCGCTGGGCGGGCTGCTGTATTTAGAATTCACGGTGCTGTCGCTGCCCAACGCCGTCGCACGCTGGGCCAACGCCGACTACGCCGGGATCGTGCCCCTACTTATTGCGGCCACCGCCCTGCCCCTGGTACCTGAAGTGCGCAACCAGGCGCGCCAGTTCGCCAGCATGTTCGACAGCGCGTGGCGCGGCTGGCTGTGGGTGCTGCTGCTGTGCCTGCTGCTGGTCGTCGGGCGGCGCTATGAGGGCCCGGTGGCCGGGGTCGCGCTGGTATTCGCGCAGTTCATCACCGTGCTGACGCTGTGGTGGTTCGTGCAGACCGGTTCCCCGCGCCGCAACATCACCGGCGTGAACGTGATCGTGGCCGTGATCGCGTTCGTGACGCTGTCGGTGGGCGACTACTTCACCTACGACTATGCCTACGTGCGCGATATCTCCGACCCCACCTATCAAAACGTGGACAACGTGCTGCGCTCCTTCCGCAACATGGGCCTGGGACTGGCGCTGATCGCGGCACTGCTGGTCTCGATTCCCATGATCCTGGCCCGGCGCTGGATTCCCTGGCGCGGCGGGCGCACGCTGTATACCCTGGCGACGCTGGTCGCCATCCTGGGCACGAGTTTTGTAGGCGCGGCCACCAGCGGAACCGCCAGCTCCCCTCGCCCACCAGCAAACTCTGACTGCCTGCGCGCCGTCAGCTTCAACATTCACGGCGGCTATTCCCAGTTCTTCGAACCCAACCTGGAGCAGGTGGCGCAACTGATTGAGCTTAATGGTGCGGATATTCTGCTGTTGCAAGAAGTGGATACCGGGCGCATGGCCAGCGGCGGCGTAGACCAGGTGCTGTGGCTGGCGCGCCGCCTGGATATGGAAGCGGCCTTCTTCCCCCAGAACGAAGCGCTGCAAGGCCTGGCCATTCTTAGCCGGGTGCCCATCGTTGACTCCGAGGGGCTGCTGCTGCCCAGCGACGGTAACCAGGCCGCCGTGATGCGCGTCACACTTGATCCCGAAGCGGGTCTCAACGATCCTGCCGCCCCAACCAGCCAACTCCAGGTGTACAACGTCTGGCTGGGATTCTGGCTGGCAGAACGGGACGGCCAACCGGTGCCCTTTGACGAGCAGGACACCAAGCGCCAGCTTGACTCACTGCTCAACTGGATCGGCACACCCGCCCCCGACACGCGCCTTATCCTGGGCGGCACCTTTAACTTCGACTTCCGGCAAGCGCCCACCGACGCGCTGTACAACGACATCACCACCCGGTTGCCCAACCTCGAAGACCCGTTCGCCGACCGCCGTATCGTGGAAACGGTCTTCCTCGTCAACGATACCCAGTGGCGCTACGATTACCTGTGGATACGCCAGTTGCCGCGCAAGGGTACGATGATTGACGCCAGCGAGGAAGGAGCGAACACCTCTGACCATCGTTCGGTGATCGTGCAGTTCCTGCGCCGGGGAGGGGAACCAGCGCTCACCTGCCCCTGATCCCGCTGATTGGCTGCGCTGGTGTGGGCTGAACAGGTTGATTCTGCTACTTTCTGCCAGACTGGGAACACATCCTGATCTGGCCAGATTGCAGCTGAGGATCGACACCATGACGCCTACCTTCACCCTATCTGAGCGTACCGGACGCTGGACCCTCTTCTCGACCATTCTGGCCTCCAGCATGGCCTTTATCGACGGTACCGCCCTCAACGTGGCGCTGGCCGCGCTGCAAGATGACCTCGATGCCACCGGCGGCGAACTGATCTGGATCGTCAATGGCTACCTGCTGCTGCTGGCCTCGTTGATCTTATTGGGTGGCTCGCTAGGCGACCACCTGGGCCGCAAGCGCGTCTTCGGCAGCGGGATCATGATCTTTGCGGGAGCGTCGCTGGTGTGCGGCTTCGCCCCCAGCACAACGGTACTTATCGGCGCGCGTTTCGTACAGGGCATCGGCGGCGCGCTGATGGTGCCCGGAAGCCTGGCTATTATTACCGCGCTGATCGACTCTTCAGACCGCGGCAAAGCCATCGGCACCTGGTCCGCCGCCACAACTATCACCACCATCAGCGGACCGGTGCTGGGCGGGGTGCTGGCCGGGGCGGGACTGTGGCGCTTTGTTTTCTTCATCAACCTGCCAATTGCCGCTCTGACGCTCTACGGTCTCAGCAAAGTGCCCGAAAACCGCGACGATAACGCCTCTAGGGAACTCGACTTCCCCGGCGCGGCGCTGTCGGTGATCGGGCTGGCCGGGCTTACTTATGGACTGGTCACGCTGGGCGAGCGTGGGATTGCCACCGGCGTGCAACGGCCCTCCGTCTGGATCGCGCTAGCGGCCAGCGTAGTCGCGTTCCCGGTATTTATCTTGCGCGAAAGTCGCACGCCGCACCCGATGGTCAACCTCAACCTGTTCCGTTCACGCACGTTCAGCGGAGCCAATGGCATCACGGCGCTGCTGTACGGCGCACTCAGCGGCGGACTGCTGTTCCTGCCACTGAACTTGATCCAGGCGCAGGGCTACGACGCGGCCACCGCCGGACTGACCTTCATCCCCTTCAGCATCATGCTGGCGATCCTGTCTCCCTGGGCCGGCGGGCTGGTGGATCGCTACGGACCACGCCTGCTGCTGACGATTGGCCCGTCGATTGTGGGGCTAAGCTACTTTGCATTGGCGCTGCCCGGGCTGACAGACGGGTTTGCCGACTATTGGCTCACCTACTTCCCCGGCGTGCTGGGCATCGGCATTGGTATGGGCCTGACCGTCGCGCCACTGACGACTTCCGTCATGGGAGCCGCACCCACCGCTCAATCCGGGGTCGCGTCCGGCGTTAATAATGCAGTGGCGCGTTCTGCCCAGGCGCTGTCAACGGCGATTTTCGGTGCGCTGGCACTGGTCGCGTTCAGCTTTCTGCTGGAAAATGCCAGCGAGGATATTGTGCTTGCCAGCGATGCGCGCGACCAGCTAGCCGACGAAGCCAACGACCTGGGCAACGCCGAGCCTCCTGATGGCCTGGCACCGGCAACAGAAGCCGCCGTCGAACGCGCGATTGACGAAGCGTTCGTTGATACCTTCCGCCTGACGGTTATTGGCGCGGGGATCATGTGCCTGCTAAGCGGAGCGCTGGCAGCAGTCGTGCTGCGCAAAGAACCTGCCGTTGACGAAACACCCGGTGATTCCGCGCAACCGCCAATTGACGAATCGCCCCCCGTCGCGGATAATGTGGGGGCATGATTAAACAAGCGCAAGTCCTCGAAGCCGGTTAATCTCCGGCACCCCCTACAACCTGTTCTTCGCCCGCACCGAGATTTTCCAGGTGATACCGGGCCTGTTTTCGTATTCCTAATTTACGTTCGCCTATTGTGACACGCCAGCACAGCGCCAGCGCCGATCTGGTTAGCTGCCTGCGCAACGCCTGGCCCCTGCGTATCCACACCCCAGGAGGTGTACCATTGTTTAATTCCGCTTCCCCCACAACACCCTATCACCGGTCGTTGGGCAACGGCTTGACGCTCAAATCGATCAGCACCGAGGACGAGATCGAGCGCGTTGCAGCCTTCAATGACCACATTCACGGCGAGGACCTGGACGCCATGACGCGCGGCCTGGTCCTGCACCACCCGCATACTCGCCCGGAGCACTGGCTGTTCGTGGAGGACGACGCCAGCCGCGACGTTGTCTCCGCCCTGTGCCTGATCCCCTGGACCTGGCGCTGTGATGGCGTTGAACTTAAGGCGGGCGAGATGGGCATCGTCGGCACGCGCGAGGACTTCCGCCACCGAGGGCTGATTCGCGCGCTCGACGCCCGCTTCAAGGAACTGCTGAACGAGGGTGAATACGACCTGAGCCAGATTCAGGGCATTCCGTACTACTACCGGCTGTTTGGGTACGAGTATGCGCTGCCGTTGGAAGGCGGCTGGCACTTGGCTCCGCACCAGGTCCCGGAAGGGGTCAGCGATGTACCGCGTTACAGCTTCCGGCAGGCCACGATTGACGACTTGCCCACCCTGCAAGCGTTTTACGCGGACATGACGGGCGAGATCCCTATCCACGCGGTGCGTAGCCCGGAGGTCTGGCGCTACCTGCTCGAACACCCACTGCTCACCGCCAACAAAGTCGAATTCTGGCTGGTGACGAATGCGACAGGTAAGGTCGAAGGCTACACGCGCGTGGACCAGCAGGGATTCGGCACCGGGTTGATCGTGGCCGAGGGCTACTGCCCAACTCACGCTGCTGCGGTTGCCATGCTGCAACACCTCAAGGCCCTGGCGCTCGAACGCGACAAGCCCTACATTCGGCTGATGGATCACGACCAGAATGTGCTGGTCCAGGCGGCGCGCTACTATGGCGCGCGTGACGACGGGCGCTACGCCTGGCAAATCATGTTGCCCGCGCCGGAACGCCTGTTACATAAGCTACAACCTGCTTTCGAGCGCCGGTTAGCAGCCAGCCCATTCCAGGGCCTGACGCGCACCGTGCGTTTAAACCTGTACCGCACGGCCTACGATCTCCGGTTTGAGGGGGGATGTCTGCAAACGGTCGATGCGGTTGGTTTCCAGGAGCAAGACGCCGCCATCAGCCTGCCGCCCACCCAACTCGTCCCGCTGGCGCTGGGCTATCGCACCCACGCCGAACTGCGCGAAGCGTATCCCGACGTGAGATGTTATGGCCAGGACGCCTATCTGGTGGATGTGCTGTTCCCAAAACTGGACGCACACATCCACCTGATGTACTAGCTGGTGGCCTGACGGGGAAAAGGAGCGGTGGGGCACGGGTTGGTTTGCCCCACCGTTTTGATCTATGTGTTTTGCACTACCCGTCTTCCCAAGACGCCCGTGCCTCGGCCAGCGTCAACAGCGGGGTGGAGAGCAGCGCCTGCGCGCGTTCGACGCTGAGGTGCAAACGCCTGGGATGGGTATCGGGTGCAAGGGCTGGGGTGACGTGCGCGGCGGGGTCAATCCCCAGCGCGGCCAGCAGTGCACAACCGAGTTTGTTGCGACTGACCAGCGCCGGACCCACTACATGCAGCAGTCCGGACTCGTCGCGCACCGCCAGTTCGAGCAATGCATCCGCCAGGTTCACGGCCCAGATCGGGCAGCGGAACTGGTCGGTGTATAGGGTCAGCGATTCGCCGCGTTCCAACGCGCGGAGCATCCAACCTACCTGGGCGTTGTCGCGGTCGAAGTCGTAGATCAAGCTGGTGCGCACTACCAGCGTTGATGGGTAAATGACCCGCACATCTTGCTCGTAGTCAACTTTGGCCTGACCATAAACGCTGTTGGCCATAGGCTGGGCCGGGCTGTCTTCGGTATAGACGTCCTGCGCCCCATCAAATACCAGATCGGTCGAGAGCGCGATCAGGCGTGCGCCCACCTCCCGCGCCGCGTGCGCCAGGTGTTGGCCGGACAGCCGGATCGCGTCTTCATAGCCGGGGCCGCTGCGCTCGGTCACCGCCGCGTTGATGATGACATCCGGTTGCGATTCGTGCGCCAGCGCTCGTACTGCCGCTTCGTCTCGCAGGTCGATCTGGACCGGCGTCCCGGCGCGAATCCGATCCGGGCGCGAGAAGTAGGTGCCGGTCACATCCCATCCGGCAGCCTCCGCGCGTTCGGTCAGCGGCCCGCCCAACGTGCCGCTCGCTCCGCTGACCAGCAGTCGCTTAGTCGCCATCTGGCCCACTGGATAGCGTGTCATCCGGTATTTCACCGATGACTTCGCTTTGGGTTGCGGAATCGCCCGCCTCCAATTCCTCGATCAGCAGGCTGTCGGGTTCGACTCCATCAAACACAATCTCGCCCTCCTTGATGCTGGTCAGGGCGTTGCGAGCGGCAAACTGTGCCGCTGTCTGCTTGCTGTGCCCAACCCCCTCACCACACACGCGCTGGCCGATCAGCACCTCCACCGTGAATTCCTTGGCGTGATCTGGCCCCTGGCTGCGCACGGTGCGATAGCTGGGGGTGATACTCAGCGTGGCCTGGCTCCATTCTTGCAACAGACTCTTGGCATCCTTATCGGTCGAGCGCCGCATGATCCCTTCCAGCGCCCCGGCCAGCAGTGGCTCAGCAAACGCCAGCGCAGCGTCCATGCCCTGGTCAAGATACAGCGCTCCAACCAAGGCTTCAAACGCCCCGCACAGGTTTTTCTGCCGGTTGCGCCCGCCAGATTCGTCCTCGCCCCGCCCCAGTAACAGCGCTTCACCGAGATGGAACCGGCTCGCAAATCGTGCCAGTGTCTCCGTGCGCACCAACGCCGCGCGCAGCCGCGTCAGCCGTCCCTCGTCCATCTCAGGGAAGCGATGGTACAGCAGCGATCCCGCGATGAAGTCCAGCACCGCGTCGCCCAAAAACTCCAGCCGTTCATTGTCCTCTAACACGTGTTCCGGATGTTCGTTCAGGTACGAGCGGTGGGTCAGCGCCCGTTGCAACAGGGACAGGTCAGCGAACGTGATGCCGATCTGTTGTTGGGTCTTGTTGATCATAAGTCTTCATTCCTTCGGTTAACCGACGAAAAGACGCCCGCCAGGTTGCGGGCGAAGTTCAGGCCGTGTTGACATTTATACTCAGCGGAAGACACATTTCAGGTGAAAATGTCAACACTTCCTAGCAGACCGTTACGTGTCCAACCAGGAAAACGCTCTGGAGAAAAACCAGGCTATGAGTCTAACGAGCGCTGGTCGGGGTTGTCGGTCTCACCACCCCCCTCACCAGCTTCCTGACCATTCTCACCCGCAGCCGGGTCACGATCTACCTCATCCAGCGCTTCTGCATCAAACTCCGTTTCCAGACCAGACGCGCCCAACCCCAGCGCCACCAATTCGGCATCCAGCAGGTAATCCAGTTGCCCGCCGCATACGAACCAGTCATCCTCGAACTTGGAGACGCGCACCTGCCACGCAACAGCCTCCTCGCGCTTTTCTTCGCGCATGATCTCGAGATCGTCCGTTTCCAGCGTCAGGCGGATACGGCCCGTCACATTCACCAGCACGGTCCCGTCGTCTTCATCCTGATCGTCGGCCAGTTCGACATCCACGTCAAAGTCGTAAGTCACGTCGCCATCGTCGTCGGGCAACGCCAGGGACAGATTTTGATAGCGATTCTCACACAGGAGCTCTTGGACGCCGTCTGCATCGTGGTCTTCCAGCTTCTCGAAGAACGCCTGGGCAGCTTCTTCTGCCGCAGAATCATCGCCAGCGTCGCCGCAAGCCACCAACGCCAATGCCATCACCACCACCAGGACTAACGCTCTATTCCACATTTGAACCGCTCCGTTTATATTGATGAAGAATAAAGATTGGGCACGGCCCAGGTAGTGTTGACGTTTTCGCCTGAGAATGGCGAAATCCTGAGTACACGTGTCAACACAGCCCAATCATGCGTCACAGCAGCGTGCCGAAACAACGTCCCGTTTACCATTATTGCGCCTGATCAGCGTGTAGTTGCCTAGTATCGGCGCTAACCACAGCCACGTCAACCTTTCAGGAGAACGAGACGCGAATCACCAGCCGGCCCAAGCGCAGCTCATCGTTGTCCCGCAGAATGCGTGGTTCGTTGGCCATCAACTTCTGGCCGTTCAGGAAGGTACCGTTGGCGCTGTTGAGGTCGATGACGGTGACCGTGTCGTGTTCCCGGATAATCTCCAGGTGGCGACGCGAAACGCCCGTCTCCAGCGCCCTATACGGCGTCAGATCAACGTCTGCCGCGTTAGGAGTCGGGTCTTCACCACGCCGCCCCAACACGATCTGGTGTGGCACATCGATCAGCAAGGTCTCGTTTGTGTCGCGGAACGTAAGGCGCAGCTTTGTACGCTGGTCAAAATAGGCGGTACCCCACCGCCGCCGGGGTTCGAGCGACTCGTATACTTCTTCCAATTTGGTCGTCGAACGCAGCGCAACCGGCAACGCAGATGGTAGGATATGACCACACGCATAGCAGTAGGCGTCTGTTTCGGGGTTTTCTTTGCCACAATGAGGACAGTTTTGCATGGCGTATATCCTATGATGACTCGAAATCTGATCGTGATCCATTATACACGGCTACAATCATTGCGAAAACAATAACACAACCAGTTTGGTGTCCAGCTGCTTGCCAACTATACCCCACCTACGGTATCCTTTAGTTAAGAAACCGTTTATTTTTGACAAGAATGGTTTGTATCCGGGTAGAATACGGTGCAGAAAAACACAGTATACAAAGCTATCAGTAGGACGTCGATGATACACATTGCCTATATCGAGAGTGACAACAGCAGCCTGTTCACCTTTGAGCAAATCGCGGTTGTCCTGAACGCACGCGGCATCGAGAACCAGTTCCATTCTTATACCACCCCCACCCAGGCGCTTGAACATCTGCCCCTCCAACGACCCGATATCACCTTCATCGACCTGCGCAGCAACAACGGTCACAAACCGGCCAGCCTGGACCTGGTGCGCATGTTGCGCCAGCACCCACTGCTGCGCGGTATGATCGTGATCGGGATGGCCGACTACGCCATGCCTGCCGACCGGTCGGCGGCGCTGGCAGCGGGCTGCCATGAATTCCTGCCCAAACCGGCGCGCTACCAGACCATCGAAGAAACCATCAGCCAGCACCTGTTGCAGCCTGCTCACTGACGGCGCGCACCAGTTCTGTCAACTCCGGCGGGGTCACTGCTGTTTCGAGCGGTGCCCCAACCGACAACCACGTCAAAAACTCCACATTCCCAGCCGGGCCCTTCAGCGGTGAGGGCGTCAAACCCCGCACCGCGTACCCGTTTTCCTGCGCGGCACCCAGCACGTCCCCCAACACTTGCCGGTGCACTGCCGGGTCACGCACCACGCCACCTTTGCCGACTTGCTGTTTGCCCGCCTCGAACTGCGGCTTGATCAGCAGCAGCAGGTCAGCCTGTTCCGCCAGCCAGCCCCGGAACACCGGCAGCAGCAGCCGCAACGAGATAAATGACACGTCCCCCACCAGCAAGCTGACGGGTTCGGCCAGGCGCTCCACATACCGCGCGTTGGTGCGCTCCATCACCACCACGCGCGGATCGGTCCGCAGCCGGTAGTCGAGCTGGCCATAGCCCACGTCGATGGCATACACCCGCGCCGCGCCATGTTGCAGCAGGCAGTCGGTGAAACCGCCCGTGCTTGCGCCTACGTCCGCACACACGCGGTCCGAGACCGGCACCGGGAAGGCCGCCAGTGCCCCGGCCAGCTTTTCCCCACCCCGGCTGACAAAGCGCGGAGCCTGCCGCACATCGATCGCGGCGTCACGCGGCACGCGCATCCCAGGCTTGTCGCGCACTTCACCGCCTATACGGACCTCGCCCGCCATGACCATGCGGCGCGCGGTCTCCCGGCTGGGCGCTAATTCTCGCTCCACCAGCAATACATCTAGGCGTACTTTTTCGCTCATATCACGCTCAAATCTAACGATTAGCCTGCCCTACCCTGGTGTCACTGCTCGCACAGCAAGTTTCTGCTATAATGCGACAAGTGAGAAGTGGATAAGGACCTACAGAGAACGCCAATGGTACAAGCCGTCAAAACACCACTCGTCTCCGCCTGGCGCATCTTGCCGGAGCCGGTGCGCGGGTTGATCCGCATTATGCGCCCCAAGCAATGGCCCAAAAACGGGTTCGTCTTTGCCGGGATCATGTTCGACCAACAACTCACAGACCCCGACTCCCTGCTGCGGGTCATATTCGCGTTTGTGCTGCTGTGCCTGTCGGCCAGCGCAATCTACGTCATCAACGACCTGGTTGACATCGAACGAGATCGCCAGCATCCTAAAAAGCGTAACCGCCCGCTGCCGTCTGGTCAACTCCCAGTTTCCTGGGCCATCACCGCCGCTGTGATCATGCCCGTTGCCATCCTGGGCACCAGTCTGGCCTATAACCTGGCGCTGACGGCAGTGCTGGCCGGTTATCTCGCGCTGCAAACCGCCTATTCGTTCTGGCTCAAGAACATCGTCATCATCGATGTGTTCGCGGTAGCGGGTGGTTTCGTGCTGCGCGTGGTGGCGGGCGTCGTCGTGATCGATGTGACCAGCTTCTCGCCCTGGCTGTATGTCTGCGCCGGGTTGCTGGCGCTGTTTCTGGGCATCGGTAAACGGCGGCAGGAATTCATTCTGATGGGCGACAAAGCCGAAACCTACCGTCCCAGCTACAAAGAATACAATCTGCCGCTGCTCGACGACATGCTGCGCATGGTGACTACCGGCACGGTGCTGACCTATATCCTGTACACCATCGAGGCCGAAACCATCCGCAGCAACGGCCATAAGATGCTGCTGACGGTGCCGTTCGTGCTGTACGGTATCTTCCGCTACCTGTATCTGATGCACGTCAAGGGTGAAGGTGGCGCGCCGGACGAACTGCTGTTTAAGGATATGCCACTGTTGGGAACGGCTGTGCTGTGGGGCCTGACGGTAGGTGTGGTGCTGTATGTGGCCTGACGGGAGCGCGAACACCATGCCCACGCTGCGCGCCTCGGCCCCTGGCAAGATCATCCTGTTCGGCGAACACGCTGTCGTGCACGGCCAGCCTGCCATTGCCGTGCCGCTGGACGCGGTGCAAGTCACCGTTTCCGTCGAACCTGCCGCACCGGGCAGCGGACTAATGGTGCACGCCCCGGACATGGACCAGACGCTGCGCATTGACCTGGCTGTAACCGAAAGCAACGAACCGCTGCACGACGCCGTTATCTACCCGGTCCACGTCGCGCTGCAGGCTTTGGGCTGCGCGCTGCCGGATGCTACATTGACCATTCGCTCCACGATTCCCGTCGCCAGCGGACTCGGCAGCGGGGCGGCACTGGCCGCCGCCTTGATCCGGGCGCTGGGTTTGGCGTGTGATCAGCCGTTCGCAGACGAAAAACTCAACAGGCTGGTGTTCGAGGTCGAGAAGCGGCATCATGGCACACCCAGCGGCATCGACAACACCGTGATCGTCTTCCGGCAGCCGGTCTATTTCGTGCGCGGCGCACCGCCCCAATCCTTCCGCATTCCACATCCGTTCACGCTGCTCGTGGCGGGCAGCGGCCACAGCACGCCAACTCACCTGACGGTCAGTGCCGTGCGCGAGCTGTACCACGCCAATCCGGATACCATCGGCCCGG
>JAADYV010000391.1 GCA_010092855.1 Chloroflexota bacterium
GAGCGCGTCGGCCCGATCCGCAGCCTGCGGATGCCGGACTTCGAACTGGCGCACATCTACAACAGCCTGATCGCCACCAGCGGCATGGCAAACGGGTACGTGGCCCAACTGTACGAGGATGAGTTTGTGTTGAACAGCCTGCTGGTGGGTGAGGGACCGTGTCCGGCCATGTGTCGCGACCTGGAACTGGACCGTAACTGGGAATACACGCTGTTTGGCAATGTGCCGGAACTGTACAACCTGGCCGCCGAACAGGGCAGCATCCTGGACTACCGTCCCCTGAGCGGCATGGCGTTTGCCGACGCTATGCCTACCGGCGGCATTGGCCTGAACGCGATGGACATCCTGTACTACCGCTACAGCACCGTCGGCTGGGCGTATGATGCGGCGCGCGGCGTGTGGCTACGCTCGCACAATGGCGCACCGCACACCGACGCCGTCAGCGGGAACCAGTTGACTGCCGCCAACGTGGTGATCCTCGAAGCGGAACACACGCCCATCGGGGCGCGCAATCCGGGCGATTGGGGTGTGGATGGCAACGCGGTGTATGCTACGCCGTTGCAGGGCAGTGGGCGTTTGATCCTGCTGCGCGACGGCCAGTATTTCGAGGGCGAATGGCGGCGCGAGAGGCGCGGCGGCGACCTGCGTTTCTATGACCGTGCCGGGAACGTACTGCCCTTCAAGCCGGGCAACACCTACTTCCAACTGCTCCCGGAATGGCCGGGCGCGTACCAACTCACGTTCTACCCGTCGTTGCCCGCTACCGCCACCATCACCGTGGGCAGCGTGTACTTGCGCTGGGGCCCCACCATGAACTTCGTCGAGGGCGGCTATGGGTACGCGGGGGACGAACTGCCCGCGGTGGGCCGCAACAACGCCGGGACCTGGGTGCAGGTGTTGTACGAAGACGTGCAGCAGAAGGCGCTGTGGGTACCGGTGGAATATGTAAACCTGAACGTGGACGTGATGACGCTGCCGCTGGCGCGTCCCACGACCGAGGGGTAGATTTCCGGGATTCCGGTAACGACGTTTGAAAAGGCGCGGTTCCGGTTAGCAGATATGCCAGGACCGCGTTTTTTGCCCCACAAGCGACGAATCTGCGTGTATAATGGACGGTGGCAAGGCAAGCGATACCATCAGGTAGCGTCATCAAACAGCATTGTCTACAGCGTGTCATCGAGGAGCCAGCGCCATGAGCCGCATCTTCATCAACTATCGCCGCCAGGATTCCGAGGGGTATGTGGGCCGGGTGTACGATCACCTGTTGCAGCACTTCCAGCGCGACGACGTATTCATGGACGTGGACACTATCCAACCGGGCGCGGACTTCGTGCAGGTGCTGGAAGACGCGGTGAAAGCGTGCGACGTGTTCATTGCCGTGATCGGCCCGCAGTGGCTGACGATCCGCAACCAGGCGGGGGAGCGGCGGCTGGACCAGTGGAACGATTTCGTGCGCATCGAGATCGCGACCGCGCTGGCGCAGGACAAGCTGGTGATCCCGGTCCTGGTGGGCGAGGCGGACATGCCGCCGCCGCAGGAGCTGCCCGAAGACCTGGCCCCCCTCTCGCGGCGCAATGCCTTCGAACTCAGCCACCGGCGTTTCAGCTACGACATGGAGCGGCTGGTCGAGGTCATCAAGCGCGAGATTCCGGCGCACCCCTCCTTCAAGCCCAGGGCCGACGACGAGACGTACCAACGCAAGGAAGAAGACATCCGCCAACTGCGGTTGGAGTTGGTGGACGCCACCGATTCGCCGCTGTTCCAGTTCCGGGACGACAACCGGCTGTTCCCGGTGCTGGGCGAAGGCAATGCCGACGCCAACATCATGTTCATCGGCGAGGCTCCCGGCAAGAACGAAGCCGAGATTGGGCGTCCGTTCTGCGGCCCGTCGGGGGATGTGCTGGACGAGATGTTGGCCAGCATCGACCTGGCGCGCGAAGGCGTGTTCCTGACCAACCTGGTGCTGGATCGCCCGCCGGAAAAGCGCAATCCCACGCCGGAAGAAATCGCGTACTATACGCCGTTCGTGGACCGGCTGATCGACATCATTCAGCCTGCCGTGATCGTGACGCTGGGCAGCTTTGCGATGGGCTACGTGCTGCGCAAGCTGGATTTGCCGGAGAAGCGCGGTAAGATCAGCCAGTTGCACGGCAAGCTGATCAAGGCGGAACTGGACTACGGCGAGATTCACGTCGTGCCGCTGTATCACCCGGCGGTGGTGCTCTACAATCCCAGCAAGAAAGACGTGCTGCTGCGCGACTTCCAGAAGCTGAAGCTGTTCGTGTGAGCGGGTGACGCCCCAGACTCCTCCCAACGCGCGCGACCTCGCCCGCGTGCCCGACCTGGCGGTCCCGGCACACGACCTCACCCGCCCAGCAACCAAAACACCCTGAGCTGATACCGGCCCAGGGCGTGTGATTATCGGTGGAAACGTACTTAGTTGGATGAATTAGCTGCCAGTGCGGATAACGTTAGCGGCTTGGAGTCCCTTCGGGCCTTCGACGATCTCGAACTCGACCTGTTCGTTCTCGACCAGTTCGCGGTACCCGCCGGACGTAATGGCGCTGTAGTGCACGAAGACGTCTGGGCCATCTTCACGCGCGATAAATCCATACCCCTTTTGGGCGTTGAACCACTTCACGGTTCCGGTAAACTTCTCCGACATTGGGGATACTCCTTCCCATTGAAAATTGGTGATAAATGTCGTGGAAAGGGGTCAGGTCGGTACCCAACAAAGCCCCCGGACGCGGGTATCGACACGCCGGGGGTGATGGTGCATTCTCCGGTGTAACAACCTTCTCCACTACAAAAATGAGTATAGTGCAGATCGAGGTGGCTGTCAATCGGGCTGAACCTGGGGTGCGTGCCAGCGGATTCGGCGGCGCCGCCAGCGTGCCCCGGAGCCGCGACGGCCCCGTGTGCGGGCGGTGAGTGCCGGACCTGCACGCAAGCAAGCGCGAACCGGGGCCGGTAGCAGCGTTAGTCGGGGGTGTTTGCGGCTTTGCGGGCCGTGATCGTAACACCGGTGCCGCGCAGAACGCCCAGCCGGACCAGCAGCCGGTCCACCACATACAGCCCACGCAGCAGCGGCAGCGCGATCCGGTCTGGCAGTTTGATCTGCGCTGTGAGGTAGCCGGTGATGGCCGGAGCGTCCGCGCACTGCTCGATCACGAACCGCTCCTCGACCAGCTTGAGCCAGTCGTGGGCGCGCCCAGCGCCCTCGAACGGAGACAGGCCGTCCGCCTGGATGCTAGCTTTGACGCGCTCGGTGGACCGCAGCCGGAAGCGCAGCAGGCTGCGGAACTTCTCGCAGTAAGGCATGTGGGTCGGCAGCACGAACATCAACGCCCCCGCCGCCAGTGCTGTCAGCGTACTTTCATCACCGTTAGTGTCGGAAATCCACAGCAATCCGCCCGGTTTCAGCGCGTGATGGAACTGGGCGATCACATGGTCCAGATGCGGCAGGTGATGGAGCACCCCCTTCGCTGCAATGACGTCATACGCTGCGGGTGGCAGTTCTAGCGTGTTCAGGTCGGCCACTTCATACGTCGCGCTGCCGGGTACCTCGTCCTGGACGGAGGCGTAGTACCGGCGCGCCACGTCCAGGGCTTTGGCGCTGATGTCCAGGCCGCGCGCATGTGCGCCCCGCTGCGCCAATGCCAGCGTCAACCAGCCGGACGCACAGCCGATTTCCAGCGCCGTCATGTCCGGTTCTACCCGCGCCAACAGCGCGTCGATATCGCGCCGGTGCATGATCACATTGTGACGGGCGTGCCGCAGATAGCGCCAATCGGGAGGTGTGTGTTCGGCCTGTTCTTCGGCCACACGACCCCACAGTTCGGCTTCCTCCGCCAGTTTCTGAGAATAGGTCAGGTTGTCACTGTTGATCGGTTGCGAGTCCATCGGGCATACCCCTGTTTGAGTAACCAGATACCGGCGTGGGCCGACAGCACAAACACGAATGGGTCGGCTGGCGAGCGGTAGCGCGTGGAGGGGTGAAACACCACGTAGGTGAGCGTGATGGCCAGCATCACGGCCAGCAGCGGCCCGATCAAACGTCCCTCGCGCCACGCAGTCACCCACCCGGCGATCCCCAGCGCCAGCAGCGGCGCGAAGTATAACACATGTACCACACGCGCCAGTTGGAAGGTCGAGCTGTTGTATTGCAGCACCGGGTCCTCGTCGCCGCCAACCAGTTCGGCGTTGGGCGGCACATCGTGCGGCATGATCTGCGGATTCCACAGCACCCACAGCTTGACCGCGACCAGCCGGGGCCACTCGCCGGGATGCTCGCGCAGGTACTCGCCGGCCCGCTCCTGGTGCCAGCGCCCGGCCTCGACCTCGTCCAGATCGTCGGGCGGCATCTCGAAGCGGTCTTTGTCCACCCACTGCACATCCCAGCCCTTGCTCAAAAAGTCGGCAGCATAGGCGTTGTTGCCCTGGTGAAGATTGCTGCCGCCGTTGGTGCTGATCAACACGAACTCGTCGTGCAGGCGCATGTTGCGCACGACCCAGGGCGCGATCACGGCCAGCAGCGCCAGCCCGCTGACCAGGCCCAGCAGGAACGCGCGCCGGAAGCCCACGTGCCGCCACCACCACAACGCCAGCAGCGGCAGCACCAGCACGATCAGCGTTTTGGTCAGCGCGCCCAGCCCCATCGCCAACCCCAACAGCACCGCAAATCCCCACGCTCGCCGGGAATTCTCGTTGATCGCATCCAACGCGGCGTATGCACACGCGATGCTCGCCGCCAGCAGCGTGATGAAGAGCGCGGTGTCATTGAGCGTCAGGTTCTGGAACAGCAGGTAGGGGTACAGGCCATACAGCGCCGTGGCCAGCAGCCCGGTGGTCGCATCCACCACGCGCCGCCCAATCCAGAACAGCAGCAGCATGGTCAGCACGTCCAGTCCGGTCTGGACCAGCGCCACCGCCACCGGGTCGCGCCCCAGCGTGGCATAGACCCCGACCAGGAACAAAGCATACAGCGGCGGCAGGTCGGAATCGGCATCACGGTCGTCGAAGCGCGTGTACTCGCCGTCTTCCATGAGGTTGACCGCGTAGGCATCGTAGCCGGAGGTTTCCAGCGAGAGCGTGTGCCCAAACACCACCAGGAACACGATCCGCGCCATCACCGCCACCAGCACCACCGCCGCCAACCACTGCCGTTCGGTCAGTGCGCCCAGCCGCGCGCGCCAACGTTGTAGAAGCGTCAAACCGGTTTCACCCTTTTGTGCCGAAATATGTTGTCACGTCGTCCGGCCCCCAATGGTACCGCTGCATGGCCCTGCACGACAACCCGCCGCGCCTAATCCGCTTGACCTGTATCCCAATCCGCCGCAAACTTGCTATATTTTGTGTGGGTTTGATTTTTGCCGTAGGGAGACTTTATGCGCCTGTTCATCAGTTATGCTCATTCGGATATCGCGATGGTGCGGTCGCTGGCGGACATCTTGCAACGCGGCGGGCACGATCCCTGGTATGACCACCGCCTGCTGCCCGGCCAACACTGGAAAACCGTGCTGCACGAATCGATTCAGCAATGCGATGCGTTTGTGTATCTGCTTTCGCCGGAGTCGGTGGCGTCTGAATGGTGCCAGTGGGAGCTGGCCGAAGCCGTCAAGCTGGGCAAGCCGGTGGTGCCGATCCTGATTCAGGCCGGTACGCCGCTGGAGCCGCCCTTGAGCGAATTGCAATACGCCGATTTTTCGACCGGCATGACGGTCGAGGGGGTAGCCAGTTTCATGGGCGGGCTGACGCGCATCGCGGCCACCCTCATCCCGGAACAAATGCCTGTGGCCCCGGAAAACCCAACCGGATCGCCGGCGCGGGCGCAGGCCGCTGTGTCACCTGCCACACAGGACAATTTCGATCCCGCCGGTGAGGTTGCGCGGCTGGCCTTTGAGCCGGAGACGATGCTGGTACCTGCCGGGCCGTTCTTGATGGGCCACCCGGAACTGGCCGAGGGGCAGCCCACAGGGCACGAATTCCCGCCACATACCGTCACGCTGCCCGCCTATCGTATCGGCAAATACGAGGTAACCGTGGGCGAATACCGCGCCTTTATCGAAGCGGGCGGGTATCACGAACCGCGCTGGTGGACGGAAGCGGGCTGGCAATTGCGCCGCGAGGAACGGTGGAATCAGCCGCGCTCCTGGGACGAGGTTAAGTGGTCCGGCGACGACCGGCTGCCGGTCGTGGGCGTAAGCTGGTACGAGGCGTTGGCGTACACTCAATGGCTGGCTGACGCTACCGGGCGACCGTACCGGCTGCCGACTGAATCCGAGTGGGAGAAAGCGGCGCGCGGACCAGAGGGACGGGCGTATCCCTGGGGCGACGAGTGGCAGAAGGGCATCGCCAACACGGGGGAGTATTGGGGCGTGCGCTGGTGGCTGAACCAGGCGCGCACCCTCCCGGTTGGCACGTTCAGCCCGCAGGGAGACAGCGTCTACGGCGTGGCGGACATGACCGGCAATGTGGAGGAATGGTGCCTGACCAAATGGCGCATCAACCACGATGAGCCCGAAGACAACGACCCAGAAGGCGATGCGTCGCGCGCGGTACGCGGCAGCAACTGGTCGACCGATTTCCAAAGCCGGCTTTTCTCGCGCACCCGTATCAACGGCAGCATCCGGGAACCGTCCAGCCAAACCCTGTGGCAAGGGCTGCGCGTGGGCTGCGCGCCGTATCCCGCAGTATAGGGTCGTCACCGCGAACTGGCGCGGCAAGAGATGCAACGAGGTAGAGGGTGCCCACATCAGACACCCTCATGTTGCGCCGACCGCGAACAACCTAAATCGCGTAGTCGAGGTAGGGTTCCTCGTCTGGGATGCGGCCATTGTCGCGTTCGCTGCCGTCGTGCCCATTGTGATTATGCAGTTCAATCGCGCGCTCGACCTCGTCCAGCCGGTCCAGGATGCGGTCCAGGCGGTTGGCGACCAGGTCCGGCAGGATGTTGTGGTGCAGGTCGGGCCGCCCAGAAACCGGCTCCGGGCTTTTGCGCTGGATGGGCTTGCCGGGGATGCCCACCACGACCATGTTCGGTTCCACGTCATTCACCACCACTGCATTTGCTCCTATGCGGGTATTCTTGCCAATCGTGATCGCGCCGAGCACCTTCGCGCCCGCGCCGATGACGACGCCGTCCTCGATGGTGGGATGGCGCTTGCCGGGTTCCAGGCTGACGCCGCCCAGCGTCACGCCATGATACAGCGTCACGTCCGCGCCGACGATTGTCGTCTCGCCAATGACGACGCCCATGCCGTGGTCGATGAAAAAGCGCGGGCCGATCTGCGCGCCGGGGTGAATCTCGATGCCGGTGACGAAGCGCGAGAACTGCGACAACACGCGCGCCAGCAGCTTCAGCCGCCAGCGCCACAGCCGGTGCGCGATACGGTGCACCCAGATCGCGTGCAGCCCGGCATACGACGTGAGCACTTCCAGCCAGTTGCGCGCAGCAGGGTCGCGGTCCAGTGTGCACCGGATGTCTTCGCGGATCATGTTGAGCATGGTTTCCTCCGTTGAATGACGGCCAGCGATCTCACCGGTCCGGTAGGGGCGCACCCAACCTGTGGTTGGCGCAATACGCCCCCTACAAAACACCGCCGACCGCCCGTTCCTTTAGTCGTTCAAATCCTCGAACAGGGGCGTCGATAGGTACCGTTCGCCCCACGACGGAATGATGACCACGATGAGCTGGCCCGCGTGTTCGGGGCGTCGGGCCACCTGGATCGCCGCCCAGGTCGCCGCGCCGGACGAAATGCCGACCAGCAGCCC
>JAADYV010000392.1 GCA_010092855.1 Chloroflexota bacterium
CCGGACCAGGGCAGTTGATGGTCCGACCGGACCAGGGCAGTTGATGGTCCGACCGGACCAGGGCAGTTGATGGTCCGACCGGACCAGGGCAGCTAACCGACTCCCACGACCAGGGCATTTACTCCCACCACCTTTGCCGCCCGGTCATCGACCTTTAGAAACTCACCCATGCATCGGAGTACAGGCCCATGTGGCCAGAGAGGAAGGTGCCTGATCGGAACCTCGCATACAACTCAAAACTCACCCATTGTTTAGACAATAGTCTTTTCGCTATAAGGAGGGAAAAGTGTCTAGGTATCTGCGTATTGCTGTTATGCTGCTGGTGGTCGTGGCGCTGCTGCCGATCACGGCAATTGACAATCCTGCCGCTGCGCAGGACAAGGTGACGCTGCGCATCACCAACTGGGCGGGCGTGGAAGAAGCCGCGGAGTTCCAGGAAATCGTGGACGCCGTGAACGCCGAATCGACGACTTTCGAGATCGTTTACGAGCCGAACCCAGCCGACTACTACACCCAACTGCAGACCGAGATTGCCGGTGGGACCGCCGCTGACCTGTTCTGGCTGGACCAGAACCACATGTACTGGGCGTTTGACGATGTACTGCTCGACATTTCCGGCTACATGGCCGAAGATGACCGCGACGTCGCCAGCGCCGACGACTACTTCCCCGGCATCTGGCAGACTGTCCAGGTTGGTGATGGCGTGTATGGCTTGCCCTGGATCGCGGCCCCGGTCGTGCTCTACTACAACCGGGATATCTTTGACGAAATGGGCGTGGACTATCCCACGGCGGACTGGGATTGGGAGACCTTCCGCCAGGCTGCCATGGACCTGACCAACGACGACCACTATGGCTTCATCATGACCGGTTGGCCGCCGATCCACATGTTTATGTGGTCGTTCGGTGGCGAAACGGTCGCGCCCGATCTGATGAGCAGCCCGATTGACTCCGCCGAAGCGATGGCTGGCGCGCAGTTCTATGCCGACATGATCTACAACGAAGAATGCTGCCCGTCCGAAGAAACCATCGCCGAAGAAGGTAACGCCGAAATGTTCAAGGCCGGGCGTGTCGCCATGTTCATGGGCGGCGCTGCCGATGACCTGGACCGCGTCGAGGGCCTGAATGTGGGCGTGTCGCCGGTGCCGCAGGGCGTCAACGGTGAAAACATCACGTTTGCCTGGACCGCTGCCACTGCCATCAATGCGGACACCGAATATCCGGACGAAGCCTATGAAGCGCTGGTGATGCTGACCGAAGGCGTCCACCGCTGGAAGATCGTGTCGCCGCGCGTCTCACAGGCTAACATAGAATTCCTGGTCGAAGCCGAACCACGCAAAGCCGACAGCGCCGCAGCGATCATCGAAGCGGTGCCATACATGCGCGGCTTCTACGTGCTGCCCAACCACGGCCAGTGGGACACCATCTTCTGGGAGGAATTCCAGGACCCGCTGTTCCACGGTGAAGACAACGTCGAGAACCTGGCCATCATTGCGCGCGTCTTGCTGGAAGAGGCAATGGCCCAGTAGAACCAGTCGTTAACTACAGTACAGTTCGGGCAGGAGCGGGTCGCACCGCTCCTGCTTGTCTGGCACGCGAGAGATTGTGTACGTCTTAGAGGTGTATTATGCAGACCGAATGGCTGGTCCTCGTGGCCATCATCTGGGGAAACATCGGCGGTTTCCTCATCGGGCTACTCTACTTTCGCACAGGCCGCCCGGTGGCTGGCGGAGTCACGATGGGCGCGGCTTGCGGTGCTGCCGGCAGCGGGTTACTGGCCGCTGCTCTGCGTGAGATCACGTTTTTGCCTGATCCTGCAGCCAGCACCGTCGCGGGCGTCGCCGGCGGGGGGATCGCGTTGGCCGCCCTGTGGTACCACACCATCCGCACCAGCCAAACCGCCGCCGTCACCACGTCCGCGCCTGGCATCCACTGGCATCCACACCTGGTCCGCACCGTGCTGGAAGACTGGTGGGCGTTTATCTTGATCGGGGCCGGACTGCTGGTGTTTGCCATCATCGGCGTCAATAATCCCGACATCTTCGTCCAAACCTACTATCCGACCATGTTTCGCTATACCGGCGTGGCGGTGGGTTCCGGCGCATTGATGTTTGGCATCAACCGGCTGCTGCGCCTGATCGGAGTGAAACCTGAAGCGGCCACTGGCTTCGCGTTGATCGTGCCCTGGCTGATCGGCTTTACGGTGTTTACGACCTTCCCCATCGGCCTGTCGTTTTACCTGAGCTTCAAAGAATATAATATTCTGTGGGACGCACCGAAAGACCTGGAAGACCCGCTGTTCAACTACAAAAAAATCTTTGCCATCAAAATCGCCAAACAAGACAACCCCGACGAACTCTGGATTCACACGCTGGGCGTTAAGGAAACCGAAGGCGGCAAAACGATCCGCTACTACCCGCTGGATGAGTTCAAATGGCGCGGTGACACCTACCTGTTGGGCGCAGGCGATAAATTCTTTTGGAAAGGGTTGTGGTTTACGGTGCGCTATGCCGTGTTTAGCGTACCACTGGGCTTGATGGGCGCGCTGGCGGTCGCGCTGCTGCTCAACCAGGCCATACGCGGAATCGGTTACTGGCGCACCTTGTACTACTTGCCTGCTGTACTCCCGGCGGCTTCCATTGCGCTGTTGTGGTTCTGGTTGTTTGCGCCCAATCGCGGGCTGATCAACGAGAGCCTGGAACCGTTCTACTCGGCCTTTGGCATCAGTCGACCGGGTTGGTTCACCGATCCTAAGCTGCGGCTCCCCGCCTTCATCATCATGGGGCTGTGGGGCATTTTTGGCGCAAATACCGTGATCTTGCTGGCGGGGCTGAAGAACATCCCCCCTGCGCTGTACGAAGCAGCGTCCATCGACGGCGCTGGCATCTGGACCAAGTTCCGGCGCATCACGATTCCCATGCTCAGCCCGGCCCTGTTCTACAACCTGGTCACCAACCTGATCGCGGCGCTGCAAGTGTTTACGCAACAAGCGTTCATCAGTCCGGAAGGCATTACGCGCGAAGATGGCCTGTTCATCAACTGGCTGATATACCTCGAAGCGTTCGAGCACAATCACATGGGCTACGCCTCGGCGATGGGCTGGCTGACGACCATGCTGATCATCATCATGACCATTCTCGTTTTCCGCTCATCATCGGCGTGGGTGTTTTATGAAGGCGCGCGCCGTGAGGAAGGAGGGGCATAACCATGGCTGCTGAAGCTCCGACTCTGGATGTTGTGCACATCGAAGACCCCTATGCCCGGCGCAAGCGGATCGCCAACACCATCAAGCTCACGCTGACCTACTTCTTTCTGGTCATTGGCGCGCTGCTGATCCTTGTCCCGTTCTTGTGGATGGTGTCGACCTCGCTCAAGACCCAGGAGCAAACGCTCGAAGCGCGCGAGATTGAGTTGATACCCGATCCGGTGATGTTCGAAAACTACCAGGATGCGTGGACCCAACTGCGCAGCATCGAACCCGCGCTGACGTTCTGGCGCGTGATGGGCAACACCCTGTTCATCACCATTCTGGCCATGTTTGCCGAAATGTTCAGCGCAGCAGTGGTCGCCTATGGGTTTGCACGCTACCGCTTCTTTGGCCGCGATGTGCTGTTTTTTGTCATGCTCTCGACCATGATGATTCCCGCCGTGCTGACGCGCATCCCCGCCTACCTGATCTGGAAGCGCTTCGACCTGCTGAACACCTACGACCCGCTCACCATTCCCGCCTGGTTTGCGTGGGGTCCGGCGTATGTGTTCCTGCTGCGCCAGTTCTTCCTGACCATCCCGCGCGACATGGAAGACGCCGCCATTGTGGACGGGGCCAACACGGTACAAATCTTTTTCTATGTGATGCTGCCACTGGTCAAACCGGCGTTTCTGGCGATTGGCGTGCTGTCGTTCCAGGGCAACTGGAACAACTTCGAGGGGCCGCTCATTTACGTCAACACCACCGATATGTTCCCGTTGATTCGCTGTCTGCAATTTTTCCAGGAATCGCTCTCGAAAGAAGTGCCCAAGTGGCACTACATGATGGCCATGTCCACGATGATGGCCGCGCCGATCTTGTTACTGTTTTTCCTGGCGCAGCGCTACTTCATCGAGGGTCTGACCGTCGGTGGCGTGAAAGGATAGGGCCATGCTGCACTCAAACTGGCGTTGGGCGTTGATTCTCGCTCTGTGTCTACCGCTTGTGGCGCGTACTACACCGCGCGCGTCAACGGCAGCCCAGGGTGAGAGTATGCGGTACGGATGGGTTAACCTCGATCACTTGCTGTTCCTGACCGAGCCGGTCACGATCCAGGGTCAGGAGATGGCCATCGTGCACATCTATTCCGAGCACCCGGAATACGAGTGGGTGGACGCGGCAGGTGAAGGTATCGCGGCAGTGGACGATGTCGCGCGGGCGGCGCTGGTGTACCTGGCGTACTACGAGCAGACCGGTGACCAGGCCGCGCTGGACCAGGCGCAGTTATGCCTGGAGTTCGTGCGCTATATGCAGGCCGACGACGGCGCGTTTTACAATTTCGTCACCGCCCGCGACGGCACGATCAACACCCAGGGCGGCACCAGCTATAAGTCGCTGGGGTGGTGGGCGATGCGCGGACTGTGGGCGCTGGCGGAAGGCATCCGTGTGTACGAGGACATCGATCCGGACTATGCCGCCGAACTGCAGGATGCCTACCTGCTCACCGAGTCGGCGCTGGCGGCCACATTGGAAAATTATGGCACTTACAGCCAGTTGCATGGCTTCAGCATCCCGGCCTGGATTCCATGGGGATCGGCAGACGTGGCCTCGGTCGGGCTGTTGGCGCTGACAACCTACTACACCGCCCATCCCAACCCGGGCACACAAGCCATGATCGAGCACATTGCCGATGGCGTGGCCGTCTATCGCCTGGGCGACAGCGCGAACTATCCCTTTGGTATGCACCCGGTGACCACTAATGCGCCGGGGTACTGGCACGCCTGGGGCAGCCACCAGATACACGCGCTGGCCGAGGCGGGTGCAGCCTTGGATCGCCAGGACTGGATCGAGTCGGCGGCAGCCGGAGCCAACACGTTCCTAATGCGGCAGTTGGCATTTGACCGGGTGCGCGAGCTTGGCGTACTGCCCTACTCCCGCGAGCAAATCGCGTATGGTACCAACATGCTGGTACAGGGCTACATGGCGCTGTACCACGCCACCGGAGACGAGCGCTACGCGCAGTACGCGGGTTTAGGCGCGTCGTGGTATTTTGGCAATAACATGGCCGGAGTCCCGATGTACGATCCCGCCACCGGGCGCTGCTACGATGGCATCCTGGGACCGCGATCCTGGCGTGTCAACCTCAATGCCGGGGCAGAATCGACCATCGAGGCGCTGCTGTCGCTGCTGGTGGTGCATGATGATCCGGTGGCGTCGCGCTACCTGGAGTACATCGAGGTTGCGGTGCGGCCCGCTGTCCTCACCGAGACAGAATACGGCTACCGGATCGCGGGCAGTCCGGACTTCCGCAATGGGCAGTGGACGGGCGAAGCCTACTACAGCAACGGCAAATACTACATCCTCAACAACGATGACGTGCTGGGCCTGGACTTCGAGGTGCCGTATGGGGGCGAGTATTGGATTTACGTCGCGCACCAGCGGCAAGCCGCCTCGACCGAAGAAACCACGCTAATTGCCACGCGACTGGACCAGCCGATCACGGTGGACGTCGTGCTGGACGAGTGGGCGGACGTGCCGGTCTTCTCGGCCAACACCCACCGCCAGATTCTGCGCGGGGCGGCGTTGTGGCGCGGTCCAGAGGTAGACAGCTTCGACATCCAGTATGCCTGGGACGACGACAACCTATACCTGGCCATCACTGTGCGCGATCCGGTCTTTGAACAGTTGGAGATCGGCCCGGCTACCTGGCGCTATGACTCGTTCTGGGGCTACATCGATGCCACCCGGCGCGGCACTCGCCTGTCGGCCAAGTTCTCGCTGGCCCAAACACCACAAGGCCCGCAGGTGTGGGACTGGATCGCGGGCTCATTCGTGCCCAACGCACAACTCGCCTGGACCACGTTCGAAGGCGGGGACGGCTACATCTACGAAGCAGCGCTGCCATTCCGCTCGCTGCGGATGGATGCGCCCGAATCCGGCACCACCATCGGCGTGGAGGCCGGACGGGGTTTCGGCGGCGACTCGTTCCTGGACCTGACCGGGTCCGATCCCGACACGGCGGCGAACCTGGCGGGCCTGATCTTCGTCAACGAGCTGAGCGACCTGGACGCTTTGGGTGGGGCCGAGGTAATAATCGACCGCTCGGCGCGTGCGATTGCGCTGGGTGTGGCGGTGGATGGTGGCGAACCGTTTATTGTGCCCGCCAACACGTCACCGGACCGCCGCTACCTGTGGCTGGACGTGGTCGGCGACGAACCAATCACGCTGGCGGCAGGCGAGCATACCCTGACCCTGACCTACGCCGGTTCTGCTGAAAACCGCCTGGTCGTGGTCGATGGTTTCTTGATCCAGCCGGTGGTGGCACAGCGTGTTTTCGAGGGACCGGATGGCGTGCGACTCACCCTGACCTACGATACCCAAACCGGGGATGTCACCGTCGATGAGGTACCTGCTGAGTCGTCATGAATGAAGCGCTGGATGTTTTCTGGCAAACGGTCCGTGACTGGTGGAACAGCGCCGTCGGCCTCGTATCGCTGAACGTGTTGTGGCTGGTCGTCAGCCTGACGGTGGTGCTGCTGCCGCCCGCCACCGCCGGGGTCTACGGCGTCACCCACAGCATCGCGCAAGGCACGGGCCAGCGCACCAGCGATTTTGTCGAGACAGCGCGGCGCTATTTCGGCCTGAGCTGGGTGTGGGCGTTGGCCAATCTGCTGGTAACCGCTATTATTTACGCCGACGTTGCTTTCTACGCGACATCAGGCGGCGGCTTCGGGCTGGTGATGCAATGGCTGCTCATCGTGCTGGGCCTGTTCTGGACGGCCATGCAGGTGTATTTCTGGCCGTTTCTGCTGGTGCAGGAGCGCAAAAACCCATTCCTGGCCTGGAAGAACGCGGCGTATTTATCTCTTGGCGCTCCGGTGTACACGCTCATCATCGCCTTTGCCGCCGGAGCGATTGTTGTTATCAGTGGGCTGCTGATCATTCCGCTGGCCCTTTTTTCCCTGAGTTTTGTATCTTTGCTGGGCAACCGGGCCGTTCTAGAGCGGCTGACCGCGTATGGCAAATTGTCCGGCCTGGCTCAATCTCCTGGAGATGATTCACCATGACCAAACCTCTCACACTAACGCGCTATCCTGGCAACCCAGTCCTGACCCCTTCGCTCTATAACGAGTGGGAAACGGACAACGTCTTTAACGCTGCCGTGATCGAGCATGACGGGCTGGTGTACATGCTCTATCGCGCGCAGGGGCTGGACCGCATCTCGCGCATTGGGTGCGCCATCAGCACCGACGGTTACTACTTCAACCGCCTGGCCGAACCGGTGTTTGTGCCCGAAACGCCTTATGAGGAATTTGGTGTCGAAGACCCGCGCATCACGCGGCTGGACGGCGTGTACTACATGCTCTACACCGCCTACTCGTCCGAAGGCACCCGTGTCTCCCTGGCGCACAGCACGAACCTGATCGCGTGGGAACGTTTGGGCATCATCCTGCCCGATGAAGACAACAAAGACGCGCTGCTGTTCCCCGAAAAGATCGGCGGGCAGTATGTCATGTTTCACCGTCGCGTGCCCGATATCTGGCTGGCATACTCGGATGATCTCGTGCACTGGACCGACCACCAGATCATCATGAAGCCGCGCCCGGGCTTGTGGGATGGCGTGCGCATTGGGGCTGGTGGTCCGCCCTTCAAGACCGCGCACGGCTGGTTGAACTTCTATCACGGCTTTGCCGAAGAACGCATCTACTGCCTGGGCGTGGCGCTGCACGACCTGGAAGACCCGGCCAACGTGCTCAAGCGCCAGGAAGAACCGGTGCTGTGTCCACGCGCCCCCTGGGAAGTGTACGGCGACGTGCCCAACGTGGTCTTCACCTGCGGCGGCATCGAAACCGACACCGACTACCTGATCTACTACGGTGGCGGCGATCACGTCATGGCAGTGGCGACGGTGGACAAGGGCGAAGCAATGGCCATCGCCAGCGCCAGCAAAAGCGACGTCGAAGCGTTCGCCCAGAGCTGACCATGCGCGAACCGCTCGGAATCGGATTAGCCGGTATGGGCGGCTTTGGTACCTTTTGCCTGGCCGCCTACGCCGCCATGCCAGAAGTAACGGTCACCGCCGTGGCCGACCTGGACCGCGCACGCGCCGAAGCTGCCGCCGCGCCGGGGACCACCATCTACACCGACTATGCCAGAATGGTAGCGGACCCGGCAGTGCACATCGTGGCGATCAACACCCCGCCCCACCTGCACGCGCGAATGGCGCGCGACGCGATAGCCGCCGGGAAGCACGTGCTGGTCGAAAAACCGCTAGCGACTACACTTGATGACGCCCGGACCGTGATAACCGCCGCGCAAGCCGCCGGGGTGCAGATCACAGTCGACTTTGTGCTGCGCTACCACCCGCTGCACCAGCTCGCTGCGCAGGTGGTGCATAGCGGCGCGTTGGGCGCATTCCGCCACTGGTCGCTGGAGAACTTCGCCACCGATGAGACACTGCTGCCCGGCCACTGGTTTTGGGACCCGGCGCAAAGCGGCGGCATTCACGTCGAGCACGGCGTACACTTCTTCGACCTGTGCAACCACCTGGCCCAGGCAACACCAACGCACGTGTCCGGGTACAGCCAGCGGCGCGCCGACGGGCGTGAAGACCGTGTGAGCGCCACTGTACGGTACGGCGATTCGGTGCTGGCGACCTTTTACCACACCTTCAACCAGGTGCGCGCGGTCGAGCAGACCACGATCCGCATCGGGTGTGAACGCGGGCACATCACGCTAGAGGGCTGGATTCCCACGCGGCTGGCGCTGCATGGCTTGGTTGATGACAAAGGACTGAATACCTTGGTCGCTTTGTTCCCCCACATGAACATTCACGAGCGGTACCAGGGCGAACAGGGCATCTTCCAGCACGGCGGCTGCACCGACCGGCTCGTCGCCCTCGTGTCCGCAGAAACCACTGCGCCCGACCGCCAGGCCGATTACCGGCGCGGCATCCAGGCCGTGATGCGCGACCTGGTCAATGCCGTGCGCGGAGAACAGTCTCTCACCGTCACGGCGGAGGATGGACTGCTGGCGCTGGCTATCGCGCTGGCGGCATCGAATCATGCGGCATGGGGGCCACCATTCGCCCTCTGACGTGCAAGCCACACCAAATGCCAGGTATCGATCCTGATC
This sequence comes from Chloroflexota bacterium, assembly GCA_010092855.1. GTDB lineage: Bacteria > Chloroflexota > Anaerolineae > Aggregatilineales > Aggregatilineaceae > TC-15. Next base: position 9,322 of record JAADYV010000392.1, read on the forward strand.
AAGCGGATCACAAACTGGCCGCAATCTGGTTATAGAGCGTGACCGTTGCCGGGCTGGGGGACGTGCTCAATTCGCGTTCTAACACCTCGGTACAGAGATGAAACTGGCGCAGCGCCAGGTGATACTGACCCTGTTGCTGGTAACAGCGCATCAGGCGGCGATGAGCACCCTCGTGGCAGCTATCAATGCTGAGCATCGTGCGGCAGTGCATCGCTGCCGTGCCATAGTCCTTCGCTTCGGTGAAGTAGCGTCCCAGCTCATCCAGCAGGTTCAGGTAACTGGTTTCCAGCGTCTGGCGCTGCGGGGCAATCCACTCCTCGTAACGGTCATCCGCCAATAACTGGCCCTGGTACAGCGCGTCCGCAGCGGCGAATTCGCGTGCGGCCAGCGCCATCTCACCCCGGCGCACTGATCGCCAACCGGCCTGCTCGTGTTCGACAAAGGCGTTTACATCCACCCAGATGTGTAGGTCCGGGTTCAACTGGTAACTGTCGTCTTTGAACAGGATAAACGAAAAATCAGGGTCTGCTTCGCGGAAGGTTTGGCGCAAGCCGTAGATGACCACGTTCAGGCTGTTGCGAGCGGCATCGGGATCAGAGTCGGGCCAGAACAACTCCATCAGCACTTCTTTTCCGACCGGGCGCATGTGGTTGAGCACCAGGTATTTCAGAACAGACTGGTTCTTCCGGCCCGGCCAGTTGATGAGCGCGCGCTCGTTGTAATACACACAGAACTGCCCCAGGCAGTAGACGACCAGCGTCGCGCGGGACGGCTTCCGATCCGGTAGCTTTGCCACCAACTCATTGTGGCCGTTCCCTTGCTGCGCAGTCCCTGCTGCACGGCGCAGGGCATGATGGAAACGCTGCCACAGATTGGTCCCGCTGGCCCCATTGCCACCGCCATTCGACGGTATTCCTCCCGCATCCGACAGCGGTTGCGACCGGCCAACCTGGTACCCGTGTTCCGCGTATTCGTGGGCCACCTCACACATCTCACCCAATAGGTCGGTCAATTGCTGCGCGCGTGAAAGCGCCCGGTTCGCCTGCTGCTGGTACCATGAAGCTTCGCTCCGGCTGATATCGCACGCCTGTGAGATCAATCGCGCCGCGTGAACGATCTGCAGCAGCATTGCATCCTCCCCCTGCTGCGCGGCGGGCAAGGTTCCGATCTGGGTCAGGAGGGTTTCCGCTTCATCATATTGACCCCGTTTAACAAGGATGCCGATGGTCTGCCAAGAAGCAGGCCCATTTGGACCACCGTTGTGGAACTGGCTTTGAGTAACCATAACGACCTCTCATGCCAGGCGTGTCCGTTTGATGGCAATGGGGGGTGATACCAAGCGGAGGACGACTAGATCAGGTTTTCAGATAAATAAAACATATAATAATAAAACTTATTTTACCAGTTTCCGACGAAGTCTCTTTTCACTTTCAGAGTTGTGAATACCGGCTTTGTAGGACGGAATACAACGGAGGCGTAATAAAATTAAATATGCGACATAAAAAACCGCATCAATAAATAACTTGATTTTAAGTGCGGTGTGTTTAGGTGAGCATACAGTTTGTTGGATGAGTATACAAGGAGAAGAAAGACAATGTCATTCGAGCCACAATTTCCTGGTTTTCTGACGGGTGATATCGATATTTCGGTACTGGACCCTTCTGGCCTGGTGCCAGAGACTAACATTATCCAGATTCCAGATGCCTGGGCAGTGCGCGTGAGATGGCACATCGAAGGCGGAATCGTCTCACTCATTGCCGGGAATGCGACGTGGCATGTCCGCGTCTTCCTGGAATCAATTGGTCCTGGGCTTGAACAAGAGGTGGGTGCCGTGAACGTCACTGTTGGATCGGTCCCGCTTGGGCCTGGCGGTCAACGGAACTACGACGAAACGATCAACATTCCGGGCAACCTTCCTGGTCTGCAGCCTGGCCTGTACAAGATGGTTGTCGTCGCCACCATCGAAAACGCAGGGATGCCCGGCATGATCGCGGCGTTCGCCGAAGGGCCCTACCTGCACTTCTACCAGTTCCCATAAGCCGCCGCTTTCGCTGGTTCGTCAATCAGGCCCCGGTGCAAAACCGGGGTCAACTTGCTAACTGAAGGAGTAGCGTAGATGACCGCTCCACCGAACGACCCCCGCCATGACGACCTGACCGCGATCAAAGGTATTGGGCAAGCGCGGCAAGAATGGCTGCGCCAGGCGCTGGACATCCACACCTACCAGGACCTCGCAGCGCTGGCACCAGAAGCCCTCGAAGCCCAGTTGAAAGACAGCGGCAAGGTTGTATCGCGCAGTGACATCGAAATGTGGATTGAACAAGCGCAACACCTGGCAGCGGCGCAGCCTGCAGAAGATTCCGTCCCAACCGAGGACTGGAAGCCGTTCGCATCCTTTGTCATCGAGTTCCAACGGCGCGAAACTGCACAGGGCATCGACCGCCGCACCCGCGTACATTACATGGAAGCCGACCACGACATGACCTGGCCGGAGATCGCCCCGTCCGAGCCGTACCAGTGGATTATGGACCAACTAGGGGTTGAAGCTCCCCCATCCCATATGATCTCGGAAAGCACGGAATACGAGGAACAGGAACCTGCGGCCCCTTCCCCCGTCGAGATACCGGAGCCCGTTCTACCGCCAGCACAACCGCCCCGCCCTTCCGAAGCGCCACACCCGTTGTTCAGCGCGGAGATGCGGGAGGTGCTGGCCAAAGCCGAACGTGTTCTTGGGCAACAGGCCGGTCCGCCCCCAGTGCGAATCACTCCGTCTGCAGTTCCTCCCGCTCGGCCACCCGAAACTTCTGGCCCGCTGGAAAGAGAGAACCTGGCAGTGCATGTGACCCATATTGAGAGATTTTCAGACGAACCGACTTCACAATCAGGCCGTCTGGCGCTCGAGGCTCAAGTCGAGGTAATCAATACGGGAGAGCAAACGGGAAAACTGGACATCGCCTTCTATGCGCAAAACCTGACGACCCGGTCACACGTTTACCTGGGCGAAACCGTGACCGCCAGTTACGGCAAGGGTGAAACAGCGTTGTCAGTCCGGCTGCCTGGCACCCGGCTCAAACCGGGAATGTACCGTTTGCAGGTGATGGCTCAACAGGAGGGAACCCCTGTGCGGAGCTATCTCGATCGACCGATGATCCAGACCATTTCTTCGTAGAAAGGTTGCGCGGGGTCACTCACTCCCAAACCGCGGGCGAGTGTACCCGCTCGACCTGTTTATTCACCTTCGGACGATACATCCACCGAAAAACCAAGCGAGGCCGAACCAGGCGTGTCGCACATCTGGACTTCCGTGCCATCGATATAAACGTGAATCGTGCTTTGCGAACCATCATCGGCAGTGTACGCGATGGTGTGTTCGCCCTGGTACATACCTGCGGCTTCCAACTCGCGCAGCATCCGGTAAAACTTACCCAACTGGTAGACAACGTGGCCGTATTGCATTGAGATACATATCCTTCAATCATTGATCGCCAACTCAATATTATAACAAAAACGGTCGGTGGCGACACTAAAATCAGCGATTTCGGAAAATCTTCATACCCCCTCCGATTCGTAGCATCACCGCGCCTGGTTATGTTGTCTGTTGTATTGGCTGCCTATCACTACCATGCAAGCGGCATTATAATCATGTACATTGATATTCGTAGCCGGTTAGGCTCAATCTGCGGAGGAATAACGCATCACCTGAAGTCTGTCCAAATAGTTTTCTAGAAGGAGAATCTTTATGTCCGAACGAAAGAAAATTACGCTACCTGCATTATTTAACAAAACCGCTGCAGGAGAACCCATCACCTGGTTGACGTGTTACGACTACCCGACGGCGTATCTCCAGGAAGAAGCCGGGGTCGACATGATCCTGGTCGGCGACAGCCTGGGTATGACCATGCTGGGTTATGACTCGACCCTGCCGGTCACCATGAACGACATGATCCGGCACACGCAGGCGGTCCGGCGCGGCGCACCCAATGTGTTTCTCGTCGGCGACATGCCCTACATGAGCTACCAGCCCAGTGTGGAGACTGCGATCCGCAATGCTGGACGGTTCATGGCCGAAGCGGGCTGCGATGCGATCAAGCTCGAAGGTGGCGCGGAGATGGCTGACCGCGTTACGGGCATCGTGCACGCGGGTATCCCGGCCATCGGACACCTGGGCCTGACGCCGCAAAGTGTCAGTGCGTTGGGCGGGTTTCGTGTGCAAGGCAAGGGTGCGCTGCAAGCCAAGAAAATCATGGACGACGCCAAAGCGCTGGAAGAAGCGGGCGCGTGTGCGATTTTACTGGAGATGGTGCCCGATCGCGTCTCCCAACTGATCACTGAGCGCGCCGAAAACTGCCTCATCATGAGTCTCGGTTCTGGTCCACATGCACATGGCCAACTGCTGATCTATCACGATATGTTTGGTCTTTACCCCAAGTTTAAACCCAAAATGGCTAAAGTCTTTGGCAATGCGGGAGAAGTCATCCTCAACGGCCTCAAACAGTATGTGACCGAGGTCAGCGACAAAACCTTCCCCCAGCGCGAAAACTGGTTCACGATGAAGGACGACGAGTTTGACGAACTGCAGGAGTTGTTAGGTTAAGTTAGTGGTAGAAAAAACCACTGGTTGTGTTGCAAGGGATTTTCAGTAGTCGAATATTCGGAAAATAAATATTAGAAGGTGACACATGGACGATTTACGCAATTTGCTTCAGATACCCCAGCAGCGTTTGGATGCCCTCAATGCCGTGCTGCTGAACCCCGACATGCGCATCATAGACGCTTTGCTCGAAGTCGTGCAGCGGTATGGCGACCCGGCCAGCATCAATCGCCAGGCGGAAGATGCCCGGCAGCTCCCTGCCCTACTGGACCAGGTGCAAACCACCCAGCCCGGCCACCTCGCGGACCTGGAGTGGCTGCAAGAGCAGCAAGCGGCGGGGGCTTTCATCCCGATGGATGGCTACCGCCAGGGCGTGCTAGGCGCACGCGCCAGGGACTTCGCATTTGATGAGAAATTCGCGGTCACGCTTGAGATCAGCGCGGGCCAGTATTTTTCGTGGGTGCGCGCGATGGCGGAACGCGCGATAGCCCAGCGTTGCTTGATGCCAGGGCGCGTCATCCGCGTCCGCAAGATGAAAGAGCAGGAGCAAGACGGCGATCTGCCCGCAATGATGGCGGCCATGACAATCATCGGCGCGAGCGTCGTCGAGACGTTGGACACCAAAGGCACGGATGGCGCTAACGTGCATCTTGGCGGCCCGGACACGATCACCGGCTATTTCGGCGGCGTGGGCCAACCGAATGACTACGCCCTCAAATGGGTGGACGAATTCCTCTACTACTACACCCGCTATGGCGTCCGGCAGGTGCTCAACGTCAATCCCGGCACGGTGCTGCTGGGCTATTTACTGCATCGCCTGGGTATCGATATCGAGTTCAAGATTTCGGTGTTTATGGGCAACGACAACCCATATGCGGCTTTCTGGACGCTGCTGGCGGCCAAGCTCTTTGCGCGCGACGATGGCACCTCACCCCTGATTGGCTTCAACTGGAGCAATTCGGTGGACAACGACACCCTGGCGCTCAGCGACCAGTTCCGCGCGCAGTTGGGCTTCGAGGAAGTGGTACGTTTCGAACATCACATCACCGAGACCTGGAAACACATCGTGCGTCAGCCCTATAACCGCCGCGCCGAATTGGTCGAGATCGCGCCTCAGGTGGCCAACATCTCGGCCAAACACGAAGGCGGCGACCCAGAGATCGAGCAGCAGCGCGAGCGCCCGTCCGACATCCTGGACTACTTCCGCGACCGCACAGAAATTGAGGAGTCCGGCGACGCGGACGCCGTGCTGCTGAACTTCCTGGACAAGTTCGACGCCCTCAACGCCACCGCCCAGGCCCTGACCGAGCGCGGCATCGCCGTCATCGCCGCCCAGCACCTGCACTGAGGCGCGTAGTTGTGGAACTTTGCTGTTTCCGTAACAGGCGAAAAGACGCAGTACCCGGTGACTGATGTGGGGGCACTGCGTCCTTCGCTTAAACGGGGGAGTATCGAGCTGCAAACGCCGGAGACTACGCTACGCCAGTACTGGTTTCCGGCATCGGTCGCCCGTCGCATAGGCCGTCGTAATCCGGCGTCCAGGTTTCGTTCTTGACGAGTTCGAAACCGCTGTTCTGCTCCAGACGCGCGTGTACCAGATCTGGCGCGGAGTCTGCGACAGGCGAGCAGGAACACGCTCCAGCCACACCGGGAGGTTGCTGAGTCACCTCCCGCACTCCAATATCGCCATTGTCCTATGCTACCCGCAGCCACGCGGGCTATCATGGCTTTTTAGTCGCGAACGTCGCCTTCACGTCTCTGGCGACGCCGGCGCACAATTCCCAACGCCAGCGGACCCAGCACCACGGCGACCGGCAGGCCCAAACACAACTGGAATACCCACACCCAGAGAATCTCCAGACTACTCGCGCCTTCCTGCACCATCACATACGCCAGGCAGTCGACGAGCAGTTCTTGATCATCGCTGTACAGCGCCTGGCAATCTTGAATGTCTTCCTGCACGCGCGCCTGGGGGTCCTCTTCGCGCAGTTCCTCAGTCGGGGACAGGTCGCTGGTGTCGACCGGCGGTGATGGTTCGGGTGCGCCGCCATTGGACGTTATGCAGTCAGCCAGGCTAAACGACTTGCTGCCGGATTCCGGGGCACCGTTGCCATTCGAGCCATAGATCGTGATCGCATCTTCACCACCACGTTCCAGCACCATGTAATCGCCCAAGTCCATCTGGCTGCCGACTGGCAGGGCGATCACGTCCCCCAACGGGATCATTTTAATCAATCCAACTTGTGGGACATCGCGATAGACATCTATGCGGTCGAAGTTGCACCAGACAGAGTAGTACTCACCGGGGTTCGGGTTCAAGCGGCCATCACCATAACCGGCCCAGGCTGGCGGGGCGCCTGGGGAGTCTGTTTCATCCGGTGGGACATCGTCGTCATCGTCATCTCCGCCACCATCTCCGCCACACGGCGATGGCGCCCCCTGCGCCTCGACGCGCCCGCCATCACCAGAGCCTATCGACACCCGCGCATAGAGCGACGTGCCCGCTGGTTCCGCCGGGAACGAGACGGTCACCGTATGTTGGCCCGTCGTGCCAGGACCAGTAGCCAACCCGATCTCCGTGCCGTCAGCACGATGCGCATAGATCAGCCCATAGTCCAGCTCTGCTGCGGCAAAAACAGTATAGGTGACGGTGATGCTGTCGCATGAGACAGTCTGGGAGTCAATGATGACCCCTTCGGCAGCGTGTACCGACCTACTGGAGTTGAGCAGCGGCGCACCCACCAGCGCGACTAAACTAGCAAGCACACACAAACGCCTAAATAACCCGGGAAATGTGTTCATGAGGAGGACTCCTGAAATGGCCAGCAATGTTTTGTTAATTATTATATTATTATGAAAAATAGCGAATTACAAGCAAGTCGATCTCACCCGTCTTTGAGAAACGCTGCCGCGCCTGGCGCGTATAATCTCACAGAGCAGAGAGAACGTCGAAAAAGCGCGTAACACTATTTTGAGGAGCAACCCCATGAAACGTTTTTACTTCGCGAGTCTGGCGGTGCTGGCTAGTTTCACCATTGGCCTGGCTGGTCATCCCAACCCGGTGCGGTCCGCGGCAACACCTCCCGTCCCCCGTTGGCCCGGTTGTACACCCACCCAGCATTATGGCTGTACCGTTTTTTTGGCAACCGATGGAGATACCGTCCTGGCGGGCAACAGCGAAGACTGGCGCAACCCATCGACCAGAATGTGGGTGATTCCACCCACTGAAGAGGCATACGGTCGCATCTACTTCGGTTTCGATGACTTTTTCCCGCAGGGTGGCGTGAACGATCAGGGCCTGTTTTTCGATGGGCTGGCGATGGGCGAGACTGTCGAGGTCAACGACAATCTACCCTACTACCCTGGCAACATTGCCGACCTGGCGATGTCCGAATGTGCGACCGTAGAATGTGTGGTTGACCTGTTCAGCCGCTACAGCCGGTCCGACCTGGCCAACGCACAACTGTACTTCGGGGATGCGACTGGCGACGCTGTCATTGTCGAACCCACCGCTTTCATCCGCATCGATGGCGAGTATCTGGTCGCCACCAATTTCTACCAGTCACAAACAGAGGATGGCAGTGAAGTTTGTAACCGGTACTGGATTGCCAATTATATGCTGGAAAACGCCGACGCTTACACCATCGAGCTGTTCCGCGACATTTTGGACGCCATCCACCAGGAAGGTGCGTACCCCACCCAGTATTCCAATATCTACGACCTGAAAGCCGGACTCATCTACCTTTACTACTTCCACGATTTTGAGCAGGTGGTCGAAATCGACGTCCAGGCCGCCTTCGCGCAAGGACCACACATTGTAGACCTGGCCGACCTGTTCCCCGACAGCAGCACCGCCTACAATCTGCAAGAGCGCCGCGCACAGGTCATGGCCCGCCAGCTAGCGGGTATGGATTACATCCCGGACGTTGATCCATCTGGGTTCGAAGCCTTGGCGGGACGCTATCTTGTGCCGGATGCGCTGGTCGCTGCCGGATTTCCGTTTGATCATCTTGCGGTCAGCGTTAATGATGGGCAAGTGTATGCCGCTGTCCCCAACCTGGGGATGCCAGCCATTCCGCTGTACACACGCGACGCCAGCACGTTCTTCTATACCAGCTACGACGAGTCCTTGGTGTTTGTGTTGGCTTTCGAAACCGACGGCAGCGGCAGCGTGACACATGCCATGTTCGAAATCGAGGATATGGAGATGGAACTGATCAAAGTGGATTGATTTCGGGCAGAGAGCGCTTTGTCCTGATGCTGCTGGGACCTATCGGTGCTGGAAGCGGATGCGGCACATAAGCTGGCCAAACCAGATTTCGTCCCCGTCGCGCAGCACGCGGATTTCTTTGGGCAGCAAGCGCACGCCGTTTACATAGGTGTAGTTCATGCTTTCCAGGTCAGCAAGCAGGAGTTGGTTGTTGCGGCGCGTGATGGCCGCGTGCATCCGCGAAACGCCAAACTCGCCGCCGTTGACGAAATTCAGGTCGATCTCTGGGGCCATTGCACTGTTGGGGGTTGCGCGCCCGATCCATAGTTCTTCCTCGCCCTCGACCGTAATCCGCAGCGGGTCCGGATACGCCTTAAAATACATCAACAGGATCGTGCTGGGGCCGAAATAATCGGGGGGAAAGCGCATTTCAGCGGTGACAGGCGTTGACGATTCTTGCGACTGGGTGGCCTGGCGCGGCAACGACGGCGCGTCGTGCTGCGCGGGTGATACCGCATCATCCGGCTCATCATCAAGCTGGTCCAGAATCTGCTCCAGACGCTGCTGAGTGTGTCCCTGCAAACGCGCAGGATCAAGGGTTCCGGTCAGTCCGGCGGAGGGCTTCGTCTTCCCATTCGAGTTAGCGGATGTTTCACTGGCATTAATCTGCTTTCGGGAGAGGGTCGAATCCTTATCGGCTTCCGGGTGGCGATACTTGTGCCCCTCGCGCCGTTCCCAGTCTTTGGCCAGCTTCAAAAAAGCTTTGCGCGTCACCTTTGGTAAATCGGGGAAAGCATCAATGACTTTATACCACGCATCGTCGCGGTTCAACCCGTTCATGCGCAACTTCATAAACCCGGAGAGAAGCTCGAAAGCCCCAGGGTCTTGTTTGCTTTCCATGTTAGGCATTTGCTCCTAGTCCTGTATATTCCGCTTACATTGTATTCGCCCGGTTTGGCCCCAGTCTAGCATAGATTAAGTCAGAATAGGGTAAGCATTTCCAAACTATTTGCACACCTGCTCGTTTTGACCAGGCGCAGGTGATCGACGCGCCGTAATACGGTACACTTGGTCCAGCATACGGAATACATACCTACATCTGATGGGCATGACTTCGGAGCGAGTCCCATGACGCACAGCGCGCAAGATTCTGTACGTGAACATATTGGCATTGCGGTGGACGGCGGCGGCATCAAGGGCGCGATTGTTGCCCAGGGTCTGATCGAGTTGGAGCAGAAACTCGGCGTGCCGCGCCTGATCGATGCGCCGC
>JAADYV010000060.1 GCA_010092855.1 Chloroflexota bacterium
CGTGCGATTGGCATAAAACCAACCCGTGAGCAATTCTCTTATACTACGATTTCAAAATACCCACCAGCGATCACGCGCTTGATTTCTGGCTTGTGCCTTGTGCTGTTGTTGGCTGCGTTCACGCCTTCCGCGATTCGGCTCTACGTAATTGGCTCAGAAACCTTCAGTCAAGCTGTGCCCAGCAATGTAGCTATGACCGCTGTTGGGTTGGCAACTGTCTTGTCTGCCGAGGTCGGCCAGGTCGTGTTCTCGCTGGCGTTGGCAACATGTCGGTTCCAGCGTAACGTCGGAATGGAATACGGGAAAAACTGCCAAAATCAATCGCTTCGCGGTCGGAAAATTCCAGCGTAACATCGGAAAAAGCGGCTGATTGACCTTGTCATCTCAAAGCATTGTTATCCCTTGTGTGGTTAAGATCGTGGCAGATCATTGAGTGGAGTTTCCCTCAAAGTGTTGCCGTCCAATTCCGAAGTTCTGTTGGAAGAATCGTTTTTTCCCGAGTTACGCTGGAACCGACAGATCGGCAATGTTCAGATCGCGCTTCCAGGCCATGCGCAAAGTCCATTTGCATGGTTGGAGGCTGTCGCGCCGCCCTTGATTGACTTATCAACAGCGTTTGTTTTCAAGGAACAGGTACTGCAAGCCATCGAACACCGCTATGCGGGAGAGCGTGCATATCAGGCCGATCTCCAGGAGTGGCATATCGCAACGGCGGAACCGGAACACCACCTAGATTGGCAGCAGTTCTATGCCAATGCGCTGCGAGATGCCTTGCGAAAGGTCAATGTACGTCGGAAAGAAACGCTTTCTGTGATGACACAGAATGACTGGCGATTGGCCGTGCATCGTGAAATGCAAGCCGATCTATGGCACACCGAACCAGAGTCAACTGAGATGATCATCAGCAGTGCGCTGGCACTCAATGATGTATCATTTTCACGTCGTAATGGCGATCACGCTGCCCCAAAAGCGTCCGCCGCCGTGAGCGGCGCTGTGTAGTCTGCAATGCTGTATTGCCAGTTCCCCTGCCACAAGGTGGTCGGCGAAGAGCGTATTGTTCAAATGCCTGTCGTCAGCGCGCCAAGCGTGAACGTGATAGACAAGCTGTTATCAGCCCTGGTTAGTGCCAGGGTTGAGTTTTGTATTGCTCAGCCTGTAAGGTTTGCCCAATTCAAGACATCGCCAAGTGTCATTGCAAACACATAGGACATGTGCCTAGCTGGCACGTACTCGGTTTTATTCACACAGCGGCTCGATACGATACTGCTCGCGTTCGTCGCAGGTGAAGTCGCGCACATAGCGGTTTTCGTACACCCAGGTGATCAAATCGTCCAGCGGCCAGTCGGGAATCGACCATTGACGCAGTGTGCCATCGTATGAGCCGGAGAAGCCCATTGAACCATCCGGGCTGAGGCCGACATCCCAAATCGCGTTCGTGTGCCCGGTCAGACGATTCAGGATTTGCCCCGATGCATAATCCCAGACAATGAGATCGACACCGCCCGAAATGAGGCGGCTGCCATCTGCACTGAGGGCGATAGGTATCACGACGCCGTCATGACCGGTGAAGAAACGCACAACCTCCCCGGTGGCAATGTCCCACTCTACAATGTTGCCATCAGCAGACGCTGCCAGAATAGTAGCACTGTCCGGACCGAAAACCACCTGGTTGATCGTTTCAGGATAAGTGAGGGTCTGCACCAATTGACCGTAGGTAGGCGATGTTTCATCCACATCCCAGACAGGAATCTCAAGCGGGTATCTGCCAGCAGCCGCCACCCGGCCACCGTCAGGACTCCAGGCCACATACCCCACCCAGTTTGTGTAGTCGAAGGATAAAAGCGTTTCTCCAGTCCAGGGGTCCCAGATGAAGATGTCGCCCGCGACCTCCTCTGGGTAGCCAAATGAACTGCTGAGAATCCGGCTCCCATCCGGGCTAAAGACGATACTCGCGGTGCAGAATTGATGCCCTTCGAAACGACTGACTTCCTCGCCCGTTCTGGCATCGAATACGGCCAGACCCCGGTTGCATCTGTCGCGGTGTCCGGGTTCCCCATGCTGGAAATCAATTGCGCTGAGGACCGCCAGTGTACCATCCGGGCTGAGGGCAACGCCATTAATGAGCTCCGTATCTTCGAGTTCCCAATGTTGCAATACATCGCCGCTGTTCAGGTCCCACAACCAGGCGGCGTTTGGCTGTCCTTGCCCAGGCATAGCACCGCTTGTCAGCAATGTGGCTCCGTCCGCGCTGACATCCAAAGCTATGCCCGGAAAACGGCCAGTTTCATAGGGGAAACCAAGTGTCCACAACACCACCATCCCTTCTGTTTCCTGGATTTCGCCCGACAGCAGGTATTGCCCGTCGGCGCTGGCAGCCACCACCATGCGGGCTGCACTTTCAGAAACTCCGGTAGGTGTCAAGGCTGATCGCACGATCAGGTCTGGCATGTCCCAAACATCAATGCGCGGTCCGCCGGAAAAGTAGAGCGTATTACCGTCGGCGCTCCATGCTAACGCTCCGTCTACATTAATCGTGCTGGCTGTGTGCAGCACTGCACCGGTTTGCACGTCCCACACCCGCAGCGTGAAGTCCGAACTATGCGTAACCACCCACCTGCCGCTGGGATCGATGACGGCAGCGGTCAACTGCGCCTCGACCGGCTCAAATGCGCGGATTTTCTCACCAGATTCGGTATCCCATAGGATAAGCGCTCCATCCTCGCCAGCCGATAGCAGCGCCGAGCCGTCAGGAACCAGTGCGATGCTATTCACGCGACCGGTGTGCCCGCCGGACTCTGGGCCACCAAAGCGCAGCAGAGGCTCGCCCGAATCGAGATCCCATTTGATCAGCTCGCCCGCAAAACAAGCGCGATCCTCATCAAGCGCCGCACAGCCACCGGAAAACACCGCTGAACCGTCCATACTGAACACAACCGCCATCGTCCCACCCGTGTGACCAGCCAGATTGAGAACAGACTGTCCGAACTGCGGCGAATTGTCGTCTGTATTCCACAGTTTAATCGAGCCGTCGTTCGCGCTGGAAACGGCCAGGTCGCCGTCTGGGCTGAAAGCCACGCTGTTGATCCAATCCGTGTGGGCCGGTACACGCAAAAGTTCGCCGGGTTGGGCTGAGACGACGCCTGTGTCCCACAGGATCAACTCGCCGCTGGTGCATTGGTTGCCATCATCCAGTGCAGCGCAGCTCCCAGAAAGCCCATACTGGCCGTCAGGACTGAAGGCAATGGTGGTTACGGCGTTGGTATGCCGGCCCAGCACGGCGCGCACGCCCGGCCCCAACGCCACGGTAGACAAAACCTGTTCCGTTTCTGGCGCGTGGGGGATGGTGTGTACAGCTTCCAGCGCCAGGATTAATGCCTGAGAAATCTTACCAGCCTGAAACGATTGGTCTGCTTCAGCCGCCAATACCAGGCTGCGATTGATGGCGGATTCGCGCTCGGCTTTATCACGTGCGTCGCGGGCTTCGTTGCGCTGTCTGAAAGCAAATACGGATAACAGCAACGCAGCGACCAGAAACACTGCCAGACCTGCGACCAGATAGCGCAGCCGGTTGGCCGCGCGCTGCCGCTGTTCGGCAAGTTGGCGCTGCGTGTCGAGTTCGCGCTGTTGGCGTTGGCGCTCGACGGTTTCCTGGCGCTCGGATTCGGCAATGCTTATATTTAGATAGTCTCGTTCATCTTGGGTCAACGCAAGCAGTGTATCGGTAGCCCAGCCTTCGAACTGCTCCAATTTCGCGCCGCGCAGCAGGTAACTTGGCTCCTGGTTGGCCTGCTGCCATTCGGCGGCGGCAGCAGCCAACACACGCTGCTGGCGGATGTCGTGGCGGCTTTCGTCCAACCAATCGCGCAGCCGCTGCCACTCGCGCAGAATCGCTTCGTGAGCCAGCTCGACGGTGGGGCGGCGGGTCGCCGGGTCGCGATCCAGGGTGAGCAGGCGGTAGGCCGCGTAGGAGTCGATCACCTCATCCATCACGTCTTCATCAGCGACAATGCTCAATAGTTCGGAGCGGAGCACGCGCCGTCGGGTTTCGGAGGCGTCTCCATCCAGTGTTACCAGCCGCAGGAACATCTGGCGGATCGCATCGCGGCCCGGCTCATCCTGCTCGCAAAACACGTTATCCGCGCGCTTGGCAAGCGCACCCACCGCGCCGCCCAACGCTTGATAGGCGTCCTGTGTCAGGATACGACCATCACGCTGTTCGAATAATTCGGTGAGCGCATATTGCACCAGCGGCAGCGCGCCCGGCTGGTAATGCACATCGGAGACGATGTGCGCCACCAACCCCGGCTCGAATGTTAGCCCCACGCGCTCGGCGGGCTTGATAATGGCGGCTTCGAGTTCTTCCGCCGACTGCGGCAGCACGGTTTCCATGCGACTGCGCATTAGTTCGCCAAACTCCGGGTAATGCAGCGGGCGGTCATAAAAATCGGCGCGCAGCGTCACGATCACACGCACCCGGCTGCGCGGGTCCGTGACGGCGGCATGAATCAGGTCGAGAAAGCGAGCACGCACCGCTTCGTCTTCGACCAGCGTGAACAACTCCTCAAACTGATCGAGCACGACGACTAACTCGCTGCCATCATCGGGCAGGATGAGTCCAGCCACACGCAGCAGGCCATGCTGGTCACGTTCGAGCTGCTCGCGCAGATTCGCGCTGGGATTGGCGGTCACGCGCGTTAAGGCGACTTCGAGTTCATCCAGCGGGCGCGGACCAGGCATCACATCGACGATAAACCAGTGATCCGAACCGGGCAGTCCACCGCGCCATAAGGCGGGGATCAACCCGGCCTTAACCACGCTCGATTTACCGCTGCCGCTCGGACCAACCACCGCCAGGAAGCGCGACAATTCGTTTTTTTCGGCTAGTCTGGCGACCAGCTTCTCGACCAGCTTTTCGCGCCCGAAGAAGTCACGCGCATCGGCAGCCTGAAACGCGCGCAGCCCTTTGTAGGGATTTTCCGGTTCGGGTAGCAGAACATAGGTTACATCGGTGTCGGTGGTTTCGTCTGGTTCGGCAGAGACGATCAGGTTTAGCTCACGCGCGCGCACAATCGCCTGCACGCGGCTGCGCACGCGTAGTTTGCGGTAAATCTGGGTCAGATACCATTTCACCGTGCCTGGCGTAATCACCAGTTGATCGGCGACTTCCTGGTTGGAGCAACCGTTGATGAGCAGTTGGAGCACCTCTTGTTCGCGCATGGTAAGTCGCTCAACCAGGCTTTCGCCTGCGTGCAAGACATCGAGCGCGGCTTCATGACGGAACGCGGCGGCCACTTCCAACACATCGGTATAGCGGTTGGCTGGATTCTTGGCGGTCGCCTTTTGGATAATGCCGTTCACGCCGTCGGCCACGCCATCATCCAACGTAGTGATCAGCGGCAGCGGATCGTTCAGGTGTTGGTACATGCGCTCGACCGGCGTTTTGTCCGGGAACGGGTGCTGACCGGTCAGTATCTCGTACAGCATCACGCCCAGGCTGTAGATATCGGTTTGAGGCGAGACGGGTTCGCTGCGAGCCTGTTCGGGCGAGAGGTAGTCGGGCGAGCCGAGGATTATGTCGGTTCCCGTCTGTTCTCCAGCAGTGCTCAAAATGTCTTTGGCAATACCAAAATCCGACAGATAAGCGTTGCCATCTTCATCTAACAGAATGTTGGCCGGTTTCAGATCGCGGTGAATGACGCCGTTCCGGTGTGCCAGCGCCAACGCAGACGTGATCTGATCGATGAGTTGGGCAGCGGGTTCGAGTTTAACTGGACCGTTTTGAAGCGCTTCGCGCAGGCTGCCGCCGCGCAGCCAGCGCATGACCAGATACGCCCCTTCCGGCTCGCGCCAGTAGTCATATAGCGGGACGATATGCGGGTGTTCCAACCGGGCGATGAGCTGCGCTTCAGAGTCGAAGCGGCGGATAAACTCTGGATGGTTGGCATAGTGTGGCAGAATAATTTTGATCGCTACTTCACGCCCCAGTGTCGATTGGTAGGCGCGGTGGACTACCCCAAATCCACCGCTGCCGATCCGCTCCCAAAGTTCATAGCCCTTGATGACCCGCACCGCTTCCATCGTGCCGCACCCCATGTAATAATTGTGCTGTTAGCTGAATTATAGATCGATTCCGGGCGTGCCTACCGAATACCTGACTTTTTCCTACCTCACTTTCCTGACCTTTTCCTACCACACCGGACCTCGCACTGCTCCTACAATGAAATCAGTCCGTATGACAAAGGACTACAAATCAAAGGCAGGTCAAGACAAGGAGCATAGGACATGATTACCAATCAAAAGAGACGTCTACTAGTTGTGTTAGTGCTGCTGGCCCTATTTGGAGGCGTGCTCCTGCCCGCGTTTGTCGGGGTGCGGTCTGCCAGCGCGCGGCAAGGTGAATATGTACAGAATCTCTATGTGTTTATCACGTTGTCGAACCGACAAGGGGCTTCAAGCGATGATGCCTTCAGGATGGTGTTCTACAGCAATGACGACGATAACGACAATAGCCGCACGGAGTTGGCGGAAATCTTCGAATACGGAGGGATTTTTTCAGGCAACAGCGGTAAATCGGTGCGCATTTATCGAAACTGGGCCAGCGATTTCATTCCCAGGAACGCTATGGTTCCGCAGAATATGTGCCTGGAGGCTCGTGGCAGCGACGGTATTCTGATCGATACGCTTTTTGTGGTGGGCTACAACGGTGTGCAGTGGGAAGTCTACGCCGCCTGGGTGAACTACGAGCAGTTGTGGCTGGATGAAGATGGTGGTGTCCCTGGGAATAATGAGTGGCTGGACCTTGCCAACGGCGACTGCCGCCGGTAGTTGTACGGTGTTGTGCCGAGGAGGAAAAAAGCATGTTTACCATCCGAACCAAACCTGTGTTATCTGTGTTGCTGGTTGCTGCGCTGTCACTGTCTGTGCTGCTGCTGATTCCGGCGGCAGGCGCACAAGACGGTGACTCTACGCGCACTGGCTTCCGGCCCGATGCGCCACCCTATGGTGTGCGCGGCCCATACCCGGTGGGTTTCATGACGTTCTCCATTGAGGTTGCAGGTCGCCCGCTGGAAGGCGCGATCTGGTATCCGGCGGTCAATCCGGATGGAGCCGAGGAAGTGATCACCTATGACATCGGGGTGGGTGATCTGGTCCCACCGCTGGCTGCCATGCCGGGGCGTGCGCTGCAAGATGCTGCGCCTGATACAGCGAATGGTCCCTACCCCCTGGTCGTCTATTCGCATGGGGCCAATGGGCAACTTTACTTTACGGCATATCTGCGGGAACACCTGGCATCACACGGGTTTGTGGTGATCGCGGTCCTGCACAGCGACACCCTCCGCAGCAATCTGTCCGCCACGACAGATAGTGAACAGGCGGCTGTTATGCAAACGTTCATCGACAGTATGGTGCTGCGCCCGCTGGACATCACCCGGACGCTGGACTATGCCGAAACGCTCGCCGCCCCGGATGGGTCGATGGCCGGTGTGATCGATATGGATCATGTGGCGGTGCTCGGCCTGTCCTATGGTGGGGCAACGGCGGTGCTGGCAGGCGGTGCGCACCTTGATTTTCGCTCACTGCCGGAGCTTTGCGCACCGGACGTATATGCGAGTGGCCTCACCTCCACCATCTGCGGGATGTACGGCGCGGATTTGCCCGGCCTGGAAGCGCACCTGATGGAGCTGGCTGGGCTAGACGGTGAGCCGGGCCAACTTTGGCCCTCACTCGGCGATCCGCGCATCGACGCGATTGTGTCTCTGATGCCGGGCGGCAGCACGGTACATGTCAGCGAAGAAGGTTATGCCAATCTCACGCTGCCGATGTTGCTCTTCCGTGCTGGCAATGACGAGATGGCGATCCCCGAATACAACGTCAACCGGGTCTGGCAGTACAGCGGCAGTCCTTCGAAAACCCTGGTCACGCTGGAGAATGCAGGCCATATGGTTGGTGGTCAATGTTCCCCGACGGTGGCGGCAATGCCGGTGTTTTTCCCATCATGTTCCGATCCGGTGTGGGATGTGGATCGTGTTCATGACCTGATCGATCACTTCGTAACCGCCTTCCTGCTAGCCGAACTCAACGGTGACGAGGATGCTGCGGCGGCGCTCGCGCCGGATACGGTGCAGTTCCCCGGCATCAGCTACGAAACGACCGAATTCTAACGAAACCTCAGGGGTGGGGTTCCGGCTTACCTGGCCAGATGCCGGTAAGCTACCAGTGGCCGGAGAGTTTGCGGACTCTCCGGTCTGCTGATCTCGTCTAGTGACCCCGGAGAAAAACACAACCATTCGCGGGACCAGGACGTTGGAACCCGCGCTGACTACGCTGTTGGTTCAGACCTTGCTCTGAGGGGAAAAACAACGACCCGCGACACGGATTTCGTATCGCGGGTTCGACGGGAGCGACGGGCATCGACCGCTCGTTGGCTGCGTGATTGTTACGGGAAGATTCAGGCTATTTCTCCGAATTTTGCCCCAACGTATGGCCGCGTAGTCAGCTTACCCCTTCGCCAGTCGGCCTAGTGTATACAAGGAGACTGGCA